>JALYOU010000309.1 GCA_030856725.1 Pseudomonadota bacterium | reverse complement strand
TTCTACGACCCGGCGATCTATCTCAAGAACCGCGAACTCACTTTCGTCGGCCGCATCGACGGCTACGAAAACCGCAAGATCGGCCTCACCGATTCCCGCTTCCCGCGCGTCGCTGCTGAAGTCGTGTACCTGTGGCCGCTGGCGCCGGGGCTCGACCCCCGCTATCCATATCCGCGGCGGCCGTGGCCGTGGGCGGGTTGGGAGTGGAGCGACGGGAAGTACTGACGCGACCTTTTGACCCGCGCATTCCAGGTTGCCGATCCGTTCTTGATGCGTCGGCGCTGCATCAGCCGCTTGTGCCGAAACGTCCCAGGGGTGCGCCCGCCAGCAGATGCAGGTGAATCTGGAAGACGGTCTGTCCGCCGTCGCCGTTGCAGTTCATGACGATGCGGTAGCCGTCGTCCCCGAACCCCTGCTGTCTGGCGTAGGCCGCCGCCGCTACCGCGAGTTTTCCGATGATGTCGGCTTGCCCCGCCTCTACGTCGTTGAGCGTGGCGATCGGGATCTTGGGCACGAACAGCACATGCACGGGCGCCTGCGGTGAAATGTCGCGGAAGGCAATCAGGTGTTCGTCCTCGAGCACGATGTCAGCGGGGATTTCACGGCGGATGATCTTGCCGAAGATGGTGGAGTCGGTGTCTGCCATGGCGAGTCCTCAACGTGGCTTACGTAGGAGCGGCTTCAGCCGCGAGCTCTTGCAGATGCGAATTTTTGCACGCTCAGATCGTAAAACGTGCGAATGAATTCGCACCTGCGAAGGCAAAGCTCGCGGCTGAAGCCGATCCTACGAAAAACGCTGCATTTGCCATCACATCGGCATCTCGCTGCGGCTGCCGAACGCATGCGACAGGGTGCCGCGATCGACGTATTCCAGTTCGCCGCCGAGCGGCACGCCATGCGTCAGGCGGCTCGGCCGGACGGCGTGCTGTCGCGCGAGCTGCGCGAGGTAGTGCGCGGTGGCTTCGCCTTCGACGGTCGGATTGGTGGCGATAATCAGTTCCTGTACTTCGCCTTCCGCAAGGCGCGCCGAGAGTTGATCCAGCCCTAGTTCGCGCGGGCCGATGCCGTCGAGCGGGCTGAGCCGCCCCTGCAATACGAAATACAAGCCGCGATAACCCGTGGCCTGTTCGATCGCGAGACGATCCGCGGGCGATTCCACCGCGCATAACTGATGCGCGTCGCGCGATGCGCTGGCGCAGGTGCTGCACAGTGCGGTTTCGCTGAAATCGCGACAGCGCGTGCAGTTGCCGATTTTCTCGACCGCCACGGCGAGCGCTTGGGACAACCGCTTGCCGCCATCGCGCTCGCGTTCCAGCACGTGGTACGCCATGCGCTGCGCGGTTTTCTGACCGACGCCGGGGAGGACGCGGAAGGCTTCGATGAGTTGTTCTAGCAACGACGCGGACATTCGGTTGCATTCCACAGTGTGTAGCCGCTCCTACGAAGGGCGACAAACAATCAAAACGGCAACTTCATCCCCGGCGGCAACTGCATGCCCGCCGACGCGGCGCCCATCATGTCCTGCGACACGGCATTGGCCTTGTTGACGGCGTCGTTGAAGGCAGCGGCGATCAGGTCCTCCGCCATTTCCGGATCGGTGAGCACGCTCGGATCGATGCGCACCTTGCGGCATTCCATGCGGCCGCTCAGCGTGACGTTGACCATGCCGGCGCCGGACTGGCCGGTAACTTCTACGTTGGCCAGGTCTTCCTGCGCCTTCTGCAGATTTTCCTGCATCTTCTGCGCCTGTTGCATGAGTTGGGCAATATTTCCGCGCATCGTTGGGTCCTGTTGTATGTCTATTCGTCGAAGGGTCGAATGGAATCGGGCACGACTTTTGCGCCATGCTGCGTGATCAGGCGCTGCACGTCGGGGTCGCTCATGAAAGTGTCTTCCGCCGACGCCTGCCGCGCATCGCGCGCGCGCGTACTGCGCTGGTGAAGCGTGTCGCCTGTGGCCTGCACGGTTTCGAACTTGATCTGCGGTGCACCGCCGAGGCATGACGAAAGAGAATCCGCCAGTTGCTTGACCAGATTCGGCGCGCGCAGATGTTCGTCGGTCGGCGGCAGCGCAAGCCGCAACACGCCATCGGCGAATCCGACGAATGATGCATGCGCGGCCAGTTGGCCCGCCGGACCTTTCAAGCCGCATTGGGCGATCAGTTCGAGCCAGCGTTCGCCATCGATTTCGCCTGCACCCGATGCGGCTGACGATGAAGCGAGCGGTGCGATTACCTTTACTGGTGGTTTTGGCGCAATTGCCTGTGCTGGCGCTGGTGAAGCTGCCGCTGCACGTTGCGCGACGGGTGCACTGGACTTCGCAGCGGATGTGTCGGGTGCATTTGCCAGTGCAGCCTTAGTCGCCCCTGGACCGGATGCGCGCACCGGTGATGCTGCAATCGTTTGCGATCCGGTTTCGGATGGCCGGAACGCCAGCATCCGCAGAACACTCATCTCGAAACCGGCACGCGGGCTGGGCGCGAGGTGCAGGTCGCGACGGCCGTTGAGCGCCATCTGGTACCAGAGCTGCACCACTTCCGGCCGCAGTGTCGCCGCAAGCGTTTCGATATCGACGCCGTCGGTTTCGATGGCTGCATTCGGCACGAGTTGCCTGACCTGGACGCGATGCAACGCATCGGCGAAGGCATCGAGCACGCTGCTCCAGTCCGGTGAAAATTCCGCCAGCGCCGCAACTTCCGCCAACAACGCTTCGACGTCGCCGCTGCCGAGCGCATTCAGCAATGCACCCACGC
>JALYOU010000180.1 GCA_030856725.1 Pseudomonadota bacterium | reverse complement strand
CGAAACGGGCGCGCCAGCCGCGCGACAGGTTGACCTGAAAAACATCGCCCGCGCTGAGATAGTCGAGGATGCGAGTGACGCCTGTGGTGAACTGCTCGGGGTCGTCTTCTTCGATTGCATACGGCGGGTGCCACGTCTGCGATACGTTCGACTCGTTCACGGCGTCGATGTCGATCAGGATGTCGTCAAGCATCGTTGCGTAATCGGTTTCCGCAATGGCGATGCATTCGCCCGTCGCGTGATCGCGCAACACCGCTGCCGGGCAACGCAAGGCGAGCGCGACGGGCAACGCTCCGGTGGCCTTGGGCAGCGGCAGGATGGGTTCGACCTGCGCTGCGAGTTCATAGGCGAGAAACAAGGCCCAGCCGCCACGGAACGGCCAGCGCGGCTCTACGCCCGCAATCCGGTGTTGTCTCCATTCGGCGTCGAGCGCGGACAGGAAGTCGTTACCTCGAATGCTGCCATCGTGACGCCGCACGATACCGGCGGCATCGAGCGACAACGATTCGCCATTGCAAGCCATCAGCAAATCCCAACGGCCTTGTGCAGTGCCGTGCGCCGCGGACTCCAGCAGCAGCGGGTAGCGCGCTGGCGCGCGCCTGTGCAAGTCCAGCAAATCGATTTCAGCGGGGAGTGGGCGGGTGACGAGCATGGGTGACGTCACCATTCGTAGGGCAGGCCCAACTCCACGCTCTTGATCATGATCGCGGGACAGTGGGCCAAGCCCACCCTGCCCATCAAATGCGCCTGAAGACCAGTGTGCCGTTGGTGCCACCGAAACCGAACGAATTCGACAGCGCCACGTCGACCTGCTGTTGTCGCGCCGTATGCGGCACGTAGTCGAGATCGCAGCCTTCCGACGGATTGTCGAGATTGATCGTCGGCGGAATGATGCCGGCGTGCAGCGCCATCGCCGAAAACACGGCTTCCACGCCGCCGGCCGCACCCAGCAGGTGTCCCGTCATCGACTTGGTGGAGCTGACCATCGTCTTCATCGCATGTGCGCCGAGCGCGGTTTTGACTGCCATGGTTTCGGCGAGATCACCGGCGGGTGTCGAAGTGCCATGCGCGTTGATGTAACCGATCTGGTCTGGGTTCAGGCCTGCATCGTTGATCGCATTGCGCATGCAGCGCGCCGCGCCTTCGCCGTTCTCGCTCGGCGCGGTCATGTGGTACGCGTCGCCACTCATGCCGAAGCCGGCAAGTTCGCAGTAGATCCGCGCACCGCGTGCTTTCGCGCGTTCGTATTCCTCGATCACGACAATGCCGGCGCCATCGCCCATGACGAAACCGTCGCGATCGCGATCCCACGGTCGCGATGCCTTCTCCGGCTCGTCGTTGCGCGTGGACAGTGCCTTCATCGCGCAGAAGCCGCCGACCGAGGTCTGTGTCGTCGCGAATTCCGCGCCGCCCGCCACCATCGCGTCCGCTTCGCCGTACTGGATCATGCGCATCGCCAGGCCGATGTTGTGCGTCGCGGTGGTGCAGGCCGACACGGCAGCGATGTTGGGGCCTTTTGCGCCGGTCATGATCGACAGGTTGCCAGCGATCATGTTGATGATCGTGCTCGGCACGTAGAACGGTGAAATCTTGCGCGGGCCGCTGTGCGCATTCTTCAGAGTCGTTTCCTCGATGCCGCTGATGCCGCCGATACCTGCGCCGACCGCGATCCCGATGCGTTCCGCATCCTCGCCGCTGATTTCAAGTCCCGCATCGCGCATCGCCATCAAGCCGGCAGCGACGCCGTAATGCACGAACGTGTCCATCTTCTTGATGTCTTTCGCATTGATGAACGCGGCGACATCGAAGTTCTTCACTTCGCCGGCGATGCGCGTCGGAAACGCAGACGCGTCGAAGTGCGTGATCGGGCCGATGCCCGACCGCCCGTTGATGATGCCGTCCCAGCTCGATGCCAGATCGTTGCCCAGCGGCGATATGATTCCGAGTCCGGTGACGACGACGCGACGTTTGCTCATGACGCTCTCCTGCCCATCTCTACGCTTGCCGCAACGGCAGCGGATGCAACTCTGAAAATGCACAGGGCCGCGAATGCGGCCCCGGCTGTCCTGACTGTCTCAACGCACCGCATGAAATCGATGCGTCGCATTTCCCGCGAAGCGTCCGGCGATGTCGAGCCGGAATCTTGCCGGTGGACCAGACCTTGCGACGTCAGGCCTTGACGTGCGTCTTGACGTAGTCGATGGCCTGCTGCACCGAAGTGATCTTCTCGGCTTCTTCGTCCGGGATTTCGCACTCGAACTCTTCTTCCAGCGCCATCACCAGTTCGACGGTGTCGAGCGAGTCGGCGCCGAGATCGTCCACGAACGATGCGCTGTTGGTGACTTCCTCTTCCTTGACGCCGAGTTGTTCGACGACGATTTTCTTGACGCGTTCTTCGATGCTGCTCATTGGTTTTCCTGGCTCTGGGAGGCTGAATCGGTGGGTAGTGTAAGGGAAAGCCGGGCGGGCGTCGCATGACGCAGCCAGGCCTTCCGATTCAAAGGTTTATGGGTTGGGGGACGTGCGGCCGAGCGCATCACGGCATGTACATGCCGCCGTTGACATGCAGGGTTTCCCCAGTGATGTAAGCCGCGGCCGGGCCCGCCAGGAAGGCGACAGCGCGTGCGATATCGGCCGGGTCGCCGAGGCGTCCGAGCGCGATCTGCCCGACCAGCGCCTGTTTTGCGTCATCCGGCAGATCCTTCGTCATGTCGGTGGCGATGAAACCCGGCGCAACCACGTTGACGGTGACGCCGCGCGATCCGATTTCACGTGCGAGCGATTTGCTGAACGCGATGATGCCGGCCTTCGCCGCCGCGTAATTGGACTGCCCCGCATTGCCGGTGACGCCGATCACCGAAGCGATGTTGATGATGCGTCCCTTGCGCGCCTTCATCATGCCGCGCATGACGGCTTTGGACGTGCGATAGACGCTGGTGAGGTTGGTGTCGAGGATGGCCTGCCAGTCCTCGTCCTTCATGCGCATCAGCAGGTTGTCGCGGGTGATGCCGGCGTTGTTGACGAGGATCGAGATGGGGCCGTGTTCCTTGGCGATTGTATCGATCAATGCATCGACGGATGCGCCATCAGTGACGTTCAACATCTTTCCATGGCCGTTGAGGCCGGCCAAGCGTTCGCCAATGGCCTGCCCGCCGGCTTCGGTGGTGGCGGTGCCGATGACCGTGGCGCCGAGCGATGCCAGCTCATCAGCGATCGCCGCGCCTATGCCGCGGCTTGCGCCGGTGACGAGCGCGATTTCGCCTTTCAGGGGTTGTGTCATTCAACATTCCTCTGAGAATGAAACTTGAATCAATACGGTTTTATTTTTTGTCGCCTGGTGTATTCGGACCGCTAGCTACTTTTCCATTCCGCCAACGCAATCTCAAACTCACCGGGCGTTCCGAGCGAACGAGCATCGATGTTCTTGTCGATACGCTTCACCAATCCCGTCAACACCTTGCCGGGCCCGCACTCGGCGATCCGCCCCACGCCGCGCGCCACCAGCGCCTGCACGCAGCCTGTCCACTGCACCGGCAGGTACAGCTGGCGGACAAGCGCATCGCGGATCGATTGCGCGCCGTCGTGCACTTCAGCATCGACGTTCTGGATCACCGGGATCCCCGGTTCGTTCCAAGGGATGTCATTCATCGCTGCAGACAAGCGGTTGGCCGCTTCGCGCATCAGCGGCGTGTGCGACGGCACGCTGACCGCGAGCTTCACGGCCTTGCGCACGCCGCGTTCGGCGAGCATCGCAAGCGCGCGATCGACGGCGTCGACGTGGCCGCCGATGACGATCTGTCCCGGCGAATTGAAATTCGCTGGCACGACCACGCTATCGCCCGAAACGTCTTCGCAGACCCGCAGCACCAGTGCATCCTCGGCGCCCAGCACGGCCGCCATCGCACCTGTCCCAGCGGGCGCGGCCTCCTGCATCAGCTGGCCGCGCAGGCGTACGAGTCTTGCGCCATCGACAAGATTCAGCGCACCTGTGGCCACAAGCGCGCTGTATTCGCCCAGGCTGTGGCCGGCCAGCACGGCGGGTTGCGGACCTCCGACTTGGCGCCATGCGCGCCATACCGCCACGCCGGCAGCCAGCAACGCTGGTTGCGTGAATTCGGTGCGGTTGAGTTGATCTTCCGGCCCCTGTTGCGACAAGGCCCACAAGTCGGCGCCAGCACCTTCGGAGGCTTCGGCGAATGTATCGTGGATGCTGGCATGCACACCGGCCAGTTCGGCCAGCATGCCGAGCGATTGCGATCCCTGACCGGGAAAGACGAAAGCGAGTTGGGAATCGGTCACGCGCGGGTCCGGCGGGAATGCGGACGGGGATGATACGGGCGATGGCTTGGCGATGTCTGTACGACGCCGTATGTCGGGGCGAAGGCTATCTGGCTTGTGGGTGCGCATTCATTCCGCACGCTCTGCATGGATCAACTGCGCGCGAATGATGCGCAGCTACAGGTTCAAGAGTTCGCGTCTGAAGCCGCTCCTACGCCCCCGAAGGAAATCCCCTTGGGGCCGAAAAAACAGAAGCCGCGACGAGCGCGTACTCAGTAACGCAGCAGCGCACTGCCCCAGGTGAAGCCGCCGCCGAATGCTTCCAGCAGCACCAGTTGCCCGCGCTTCACCCGGCCCGAACGTACCGCTTCATCCAACGCAAGCGGCACCGAGCCTGAAGAAGTGTTGCCATGCTTGTCGACAGTGACGACGACGCGCTCCATCGGCATGTCGAGCCGCTTGGCGGTGGCTTCGATGATGCGCAGGTTGGCCTGATGCGGGATCAGCCAGTCGATGTCGTGACGATCCAGGCCATTGGCCTGGAGTGTTTCTTCGACCACGGCATCCAGCGCCTTGACCGCATGCTTGAAGACCTCGTTGCCTGTCATCAGCACTTTCACGCCAGCGTTGGGTTCATCAAGCTTGAAACCCGCAGACACGCCGACCGGATTCCACAGCAGTTCCTTCTTGCCGCCGTCGGCATGCAGGTGCGTGCTGAGGATGCCGGTTTCGTTGTCGGCCTTGAGCACGACAGCGCCTGCGCCATCGCCGAACAGCACGCAGGTGCCGCGATCGCTCCAGTCGAGCATCCGCGTCAGCGTTTCGGCGCCGACCACCAGTGCGGTTTTCGCCGCGCCGGAACGGATGAACTTGTCGGCCACGGTCAGTGCGTACACGAATCCCGAACATGCGGCGTTAACGTCGAACGCAGCGCAGCCGTTGGCGCCCAGACGATGCTGCAGCAGGCACGCGGTCGACGGGAAGATCAGGTCCGGCGTGGTGGTGCCGAGTACGATCAGGTCGATGTCCTGCGGCGAAACGCCCGCGGCTTCCATTGCACGCACGGAGGCGTGATACGCCAGATCGCAGGTCGTTTCACCCTCGGCGGCGACGTGCCGCTCGCGGATGCCGGTGCGCGTCGCGATCCACTCGTCGCTGGTATCGACGAACTTGCTCAGGTCGTCATTGGTCAGCACCTTCTCGGGAAGGTAGCTGCCGGTGCCGGCGATTCGCGCAAAAATTGGCACGCCTGTGCGCGACTCGCTCATGCAAGGCACCTGATGTGATGAAGCCGAGAGTTTCCGGCGAGGTCACGCATCCGTTGCGGATGCGCGACACGCGTCCTGACAATCAATCTTCTTCAACGACCTGCGAAGACTTGGTCTGCACGACCTGGCGGCCGCGGTAGTAGCCGTCCTTGGTGACGTGGTGACGCAGGTGGGTCTCGCCACTGGTCGGATCGGTGGCTAATTGCTTGGTGGACAACGCGTCGTGGGCACGACGCTGGCCGCGGCGCGACGGGGTAACGCGGGATTTCTGGACTGCCATGGGATTACTCCAAACTCAAGCTTTCGATGTGTATCAGTTCAATTCGATGGGTCTTTCAACGCCGCCAATGCCGCGAACGGATTGGCCTGCGCTTGCTCTTCCTTGCCGGGGGCCCAGTCGCGTTCCATTGCGTCTGTTCCCGGCATCACCGCCACGACCGGCACGGCAAGAATCAATTCGTCCTCGATCAGCTCCGCCGTCCGCAGCATGCCGTCATCGGGCATCAGCAGGGGCTCGTAGCCTTCGGGCAACCCCGCCTCCTCCGCTTCCTCGCGGATCAGGCCAAGCCGTTGCACGATGCGCACCGGATGCAGGAACCGCTGCAGGCTGCGCTGGCATTCCAGCGGCAACTCGGCATCGATCCGCACTTCGGCATACGGGATCCGCAACGAATCGCGACCGAACTCGATCGCAAACCGCACATCGCCTTCCGTATCGAACAGACTGTCCTCGAGGCGTGTCATCAAGGCCAATGGCAAACGGCCCTCGAAAGCACGCTGGGCCGTCACCATGCGCCAAGCGTCCAACACTTCAGGCAATTTCTCGGACATAAGCCGCGGAATGTTAGGCCTCGGGCCATCCTCTGTCAAACCAAAACCCTTGCTGTATCAAGGAATTTGCTCCAAGGCGGAGCCGGCGGCAGACTGCATTTTCCTCAGCCGTGGTCAGGCCGCGTGAAAGCCACCCTCCTCTTCCTGCTGGTCATGACGATCGCCATTATCGCCGCCCTGCTGATCCGCCGCCGCAGCCAAAGCCGCCAGCGGGCCGTCAGCGGCGTGCTGGATGCGGCGGACGCCCTCGAGGAACGCCTACGGACCGCGCGCGCCGAGATCGAGGCGGTCGCAGGTAGCGAAGCCGACCCGGTCCGCGACGCCCTGCGCGAAATGCTGCGGCAGCGACTGTGGCTGAAGGAACATGCCGGCACGGCCACGCTGGAGGAACTGGCAATCGTCCAGCGCTCGATAGAGGCGGCCAAGGTCCGCATCGAACAGCAGCTCCACCAGATCGAACGCGCCCGCGTGCCGCTGGCCTGAACGCGCATCGGTTCATGCCACGACTGATCCTGGCTTCAACCTCGCCGTACCGGCGCGAACTGCTGCAGCGCCTGCGGCTGCCGTTCGAGGTGATGCGTCCGGACGTGGACGAAACCCCGCTGCCGGATGAGGCCCCCGTTGCATTGGCGACACGGCTGGCCACAGAAAAGGCGCGTGCGATTTCGGCGCGCGAACCGGATGCGTGGGTCATCGGCTCCGATCAGGTGGTCGAGTGCGACGGCATGGCGCTGGGCAAACCCGGGCATCGCGGCGCGGCTATCAGCCAGTTGGCGACGATGTCGGGGCGCGGCGTACGTTTTCTGACCGCCGTGTGCGTGGCTCGCGGCGGCGAGCAGTTGCAAGCGCTGGATGAAACGGTGGTTCATTTTCGTCTTCTAAAGGACGATGAGATCAGTCGTTACGTCGATGCCGAACAGCCTTTCGATTGCGCGGGCAGCTTCAAATCCGAAGGCTTCGGCATCACGCTGTTCGACGCGATCGAGTCCAGCGACCCGACGGCGTTGATCGGCTTGCCGTTGATTGCGGTGGGCAAGTTGTTGCGAAGAGTGGGATTCACGCTGCCCTGAATTTCTTGTTTCGTGCCGAGCGACGAGCTCCCCACCTCAGCACTCCCCACACTCGTAAAGAGGAGCAAAGCTCAGTCAATGATGATCACCGGCTGCTCGCTCCATTCCTCCACCGCCCCATCTC
>JALYOU010000303.1 GCA_030856725.1 Pseudomonadota bacterium | reverse complement strand
ATTGCGGCGGCAATTGCCGGCAACGCATGACCACCGGCGCATCGTGGCGCGGCACCAACGGCTCGCGTCCGTTGCCGTCGGACCGTGGGTATGACGATGTGGGGTTTCGGTTGGTGCGGGAGTTGTAGAAAACACTGGACCGCGAGCGTTGTAGCCTGAGTACCCGATAACACCGCTCGCTACAATCTGCGGCATGACGACCTCGCCTCCGCACCGCTCCTCCCTGCAACGCCTGTTTCTGACCGGCGTGCTGACCCTGTTGCCGATCTGGCTCACGTGGGTCGTGGTCAAGTTCGTGTTCGTGTTGCTCAGCGATCTCAGCAAACCCTGGGTACAGCCGTTGTCGCGGCAGATCGCGGTATCCAATCCGCAATTGCTGTCATGGTTCGACGATCCATGGGTGCAGACGACGATCGCGTTGCTGGCGACGTTGCTGGTGATCCTGCTGGTGGGCGCGCTGGCGCGGCGGGTGTTCGGGCAGCGCGTGCTGCGATGGATCGAGGCGCTGATCGCGCGGGTGCCGCTGGCGAACCTGATCTACAGCAGTGCACGGCAGTTGCTCGACATCCTGCAGACCAAGCCTGACGGTGTGCAGCGCGTGGTACTGATCGATTTTCCGCACAATGAAATGAAATCGGTTGGATTCGTCACGCGCGTGATCAAGGAACACGGCACGGGCCGTGAACTCGCCGCGGTGTATGTGCCGACCACGCCAAATCCGACCTCTGGATACTTGGAAATCGTGCCGGTTGAGAAGATGACGCCGACGGACTGGACAGTGGACCAGGCGATGAGCTTCATCATTTCCGGTGGTGCGGTGGCGCCGGATACGATTCCATTTTCGGCGCCGCTGGTGGCAAACACTGCTTCCGAAGATACCGAAAATATCCAGGCAGCGAACACTTAGGTCTGTCATTCCCGCGAAGGCGGGAATTCATGGACATATAGCCGCAGATGCACAGTCCTTGGATTCCCGCTTTCGCGGGAATGACGAGCCTTAAAGCACGGCGCTTGTCCGATTTAATTCCCCAAGATGCTGGCTGCGATTGCTTTGATCCAGCTGATGTACTTGTTGCGCCGCATCATCACCGCTTATCTCGGCAGCGAACGCGCGGCCCAGTTACGTCGCGAAGCGGCGGCATGAAGTAGGGTGGTCCCTTGGCGCACCATCGGGGAAAAATCCCTCGCACATGATTGGCCGAAAGGACGTGACCAGGGCCCACCCTCCGCTCCAGGAATCGTTCATCCGGAATGTTCTCGTAATGACCTTTGGCCCATGCCATTGCCCGCCATGCGGGCGAGGCTCGGGTGAGGTACAAACCCTGTTCGTCCCATCAAGCTGCACGCGGGTGTCCCGTGCAGGCCCAGGAGTTCTCGCATGACAGTCAGTAGACACTTCATCCTGGCCTTGGCCATCACCGCCGCACTCGGCGCCTGCGCCACCACGCCAAGCGGCTCCGGCGCAGCGGCTGGCACTACCCAGTCATCCGCAGCCAAGGCCACGCGTCTCAACGCGCTGTACGACCAGTACTGGGAAGAGGTGCTCAAGCTCAATCCGGTGCAGGCCACGTTCCAGGGCGATGCGCGCTACAACGACCTGTTGCCGGATTCAGGCAGTGCCGAATACCGGGCGCAGTCGCGCGTGTTCACGCAGGACTGGCTGAAAAAGATCGAAGCCGTCGGCGACACCGGCCTGACCGGACAGGATCTGCGGAGCTACCAGATCTTCGTGCGCGACGCGAAGAACTCGCTTGAGTCCGACAAATTCCCCGGCTGGATGATGCCGGTTAGCCAGATGGGCAGCATGGCCAGCCTGGCGGTGCAACTTGGCTCAGGCACCGGCGCGCAGCCGTTCAAGACGGTCAAGGATTACGAGAACTGGCTGGCGCGCGCCAACCGCCTGCCGGTCCTGTTCGACAC
Organism: Pseudomonadota bacterium; assembly: GCA_030856725.1. Taxonomy (GTDB): domain Bacteria; phylum Pseudomonadota; class Gammaproteobacteria; order Xanthomonadales; family Xanthomonadaceae; genus JALYOU01. Next base: position 2,861 of record JALYOU010000303.1, on the reverse strand, counting down.
CGCCATCGCCAACATGCGGCAAGGCATGAAGGCTGGCGTGGTGCAGCCGCAGGCGCTGATGACCAAGGTCATTCCGCAACTCGACGCATTGATCAAGGACAAGCCCGAGGACACACTGTTCTGGGGACCGATCACGTCGATGCCGGCCACGTTCACGCCCGCCGAAAAAGCGCGGCTGACGACGGCGTACCGCGACATGATCGGCAGCCACTTGATGCCCGCGTACAAGGAGATGCGCGACTTCATCGCCAACGCTTACCTGCCCGCCACGCGAGCCACCTACGGCCGCGACAAATTGCCCAACGGCCAGGCGTGGTACGCGTTTAACGCGCGCAATTCGACCACGACGGCTATGTCGCCGGCGGAGATCCACCAGATCGGCCTCGACGAGGTCGCGCGCATCCATGGCGAAATCCGCAAGATCATGGCGACAACCGGCTTCAAGGGAGATCTGCAGGCTTTCTTCGCTTTCATGCGCACCGACAAGCGCTTCAACTACAAGAGCGAGGGCGACCTGCTCAAGCACTACCGCGGTCTGGAAGCGAAGATCGATGCGGAGGTTCCGAAGCTGTTCTCGCTGCAGCCCAAGGCCGGATTCGAGATCCGCCCGGTGGAACCGTTCCGGGCGCAATCGGCGGCCGGCGGCGAATACCAGGGGCCAAGCGAGGACGGCACGCGTCCTGGCATCTTCTACGTCAACACATTTGATCTGCCCACACGCAAGAACTGGGACGCCGAGGATCTGTACCTGCACGAAGCGATTCCCGGCCACCATTTCCAGATCGCGCTGCAGCAGGAACTGACGGGCCTGCCGAAATTCCGCCGCTTCGGCGGCGAGACGGCGTTCATTGAAGGCTGGGGGCTGTATGCCGAATCACTCGGCAAGGACCTCGGCGTCTACACCGATCCGTACAACTATTTCGGTTATCTGCAGAACGAACTGTGGCGCGCGATCCGGTTGGTGGTGGATACCGGACTGCACAGCAAGGGCTGGTCGCGCGAGCAGGTGATCAAGTACATGCTCGATAACTCAGCGGAAAGTGAAACGCAATCAACCGCCGAGGCCGAACGCTACATCGCTTGGCCGGGACAGGCGCTGGCGTACAAGATTGGTGAGTTGAAGATCCAGTCGTTGCGGAAGAAGGCCGAGAGCGAACTGGGCGCGAAATTCGACATCCGCGAGTTCCATGCGGAAGTGTTGAAGGACGGATCGGTACCGCTGGATGTGCTGGAGGCGAAGATTGATCGGTGGATTGCGGCGAAGAAGGTTTGATGTTTTTCCTTTCTCCTGGGAGAAGCTCCCGCAGCTGCAGGGGCGGTTGCTTCCTTCTCCCGGGAGAGAGTAAAAAAAAAGAGCCGGCAATGCCGGCTCTTTTTCATTTCAACGATGTGCTGCGTATCAAGCCCGCGAATCACGCTTCGGACCTGCCCAAGCACCTTGCCCACCGGGTGTCCGCTGTTTCGGACCTGCATGGGCATGCGCGGTGCGCAGCGCAGGCTTGCCGTGCGCACGATGGCCACGCGCAGGCGGACGCGCGTCGTTGGTGCGCTGACCTGGGCGCGACAGACCCGAGCGCTGCGACGGCACTGGTGTGTCAAGACGAATCGGCTTGCTCGGCGCGTAGCCATCGACCACGTCCATCACCAGCTCCACTTTCAGCAAACGCTGGATCTGGCGCAGTAAGCCGCCCTCTTCCGGCGACACCATCGACAGGGCTTCGCCTTGCATACCGGCACGACCGGTACGGCCGATGCGGTGGATGTAATCCTCGGCCACCATCGGCAGGTCGAAGTTGACGACCAGCGGCAGGTTGGGGATATCCAGGCCGCGCGCGGCCACATCGGTCGCCACCAAGATGCGGGCCTTGCCGGTCTTGAACATGTTCAACGCCTTCTGGCGCTGCGCTTGGCTCTTGTTGCCATGAATCGCGACGGCCTTCAGGCCCGCGTCCTCCAACTGCTCGGCCAAGCGATTGCAGCCGTGCTTGGTGCGACCAAAAATCAACACCTGGTCCTGGTAGCGCTTGTTGAGGATGTCGATCAGGAGGTCACGCTTGCGGCTGCCGTCGACCGGATGCGCACGATGGGTGATCGTCTCGGCGATGGTGTTGTTGGCCGCGACATGCACCTGCTGCGGATCGCGCATGAACTCCAGCGCGAGCTGCTTGATCTGCGACTCGAACGTGGCCGAGAACAGCAGGGTCTGCCGCTGCGGCGGTACGCGGCCGAGGATGCGCTTCATCGCGGGCAAAAAGCCCATGTCGAGCATGCGGTCGGCTTCGTCGAGGACGAGGATTTCAACGGCATCGAGCTTGGCGCTGCCGCGTTCCATGTGGTCGATCAAACGGCCCGGAGTAGCGACGAGGATGTCGGTGCCGCGGCGCAGCTGATCGATCTGCGGACCCATGCCGGCGCCGCCATAGATGGTGCTGACATGCAGGCGCAGGTGCTTGGCATAACCGCGGATGCTGTCGGCGACCTGCACCGCGAGTTCGCGGGTCGGTACCAGGATCAGCGCGCGCGGCTTGCGCGGGCCGTTGGGCGGGGTTTCCTTCGACAACCGCTGCAGCAGCGGCAGGCCGAAAGCAGCCGTTTTGCCGGTACCGGTCTGCGCGCCGCCTAGCAGGTCGTGGCCGGCCAGGATCAGCGGAATGGCCTGCGCCTGGATCGGCGTGGGCGTGGTGTAGTTGCTTTCCGCGAGCGCGCGCAGCAACGCGGGCGAAAGCCCGAGGGTTTCAAACGTCATTAGAGGTAGTGCTCCGTAGGGTCTGCGACCGCTCTGACGTGAAGAGTCCGCACAGGCATGTGGGGGCTCCAGATCAGGAACGATTACATTTGACCCGAAGCGTTCCTTTGAACCG
>JALYOU010000299.1 GCA_030856725.1 Pseudomonadota bacterium | reverse complement strand
ACGTTGTCCGCAGCGAACGACGCCGGCTTGCCGTCCTTGCCGACATAGGCGCGATAGAAGGCGAAATCGCCGGTGTGGCGCGGCCACATCCAGTTGTCGACCTCGCCGCCGTAACTGCCGACGCTGTTCGGCGGCGCATAGACCAACCGTACGTCCTTGATTTCCAGGTTCTTGAACAAGCGATAGGTGTTGCCGCCCATGAAGCTGTACACGCGGCAGCGGAAGCCACCACCGGCTTCGCAATCGGCGATGAGTTTTTTCTCGACGGTTTCCAGCGCCTTGGTGCGGGCCAGCGCATTCGGAGCGGCGGCGATGGCGGCCTGGACTTCGGTGGTGACCTCACGGATCGAATCCAGCGCATACACGCGCGCGTTCGGGCCAGCGGTGAGTTCGGCCTGCTGCGTGGCCGCATTGAAGCCGTCCTTGATCAGGTTCTTTTGCGGCGTCGAATTGAGCTGGATCGCACCGTACGCGCAGTGGTGGTTGGTGACGACCAGGCCCTGCGGCGACACGAAGCTGGCGGTGCAGCCGCCAAGGGAAACAACGGCGCCCATCGGGTCGCCAGTGAGATCCGCCAGTTGTTCCGGGTTGAGTTTAAGCCCGGCTTTCTTCAACGGCCCAGCGATGTCCGGCAACTGTTGCGGAACCCACATGCCCTCGCCGGCATGGGCGAGGCCAGTGACACTGACGGCGATGGCCGCGGCAAGAACGGTAAGACGCATGGTGATTCCCGATGGATGGATGTGGTGGCGAGTTTATCGCCAGTTGGTCGTAGGGTGGGCCTTGGCCCACCAACACGATGAACGCGGTGGGTCAAGGCCCACCCTACGCGTCATTCGGCGGGCAACTGCATCTCGCGCAGCAGATGCGGCGCCGGATACACCTTGGCCAACAGCCAGCGCATGTAGCGCATGTCAACGTGGATCGCGCGCTTGTAGCGCGGGTCGAACATCCAGCTGGCGCTGACCGCCTCCCAGTTGCTGTCGAAGTTCAGGCCAATCAGTTTGCCGTTGGCGTCGAGCACGGGCGAGCCGGAATTACCGCCGGTGGTGTCGAGGTTGGTCAGTATGTTGACCGTCTGCGTTTTCAACACCGGATCGGCGGTGCTCCCGAAATCGCCCTTAACGATCGCATCGCGCAGCGGTTTGGGCGCGTCGAAGGGCGCAATGCCTGTGTGCTTTTGCGTGATGCCCTGCACCGTTGTCAGCGGCACATAGGTCACGCCGTCGCGCGGTGACATCGTACTGACCTGGCCGTAGCTGACGCGCAGGGTGGAGTTGGCATCGGGATACACGGCGCGGCCCTGCGATTTCCGGTAGCCGATCAGCGCGCGCATGTAGGCGGGACGCAGACGCAACAGTTCGCCGCCGCTGGACTTGTCGGTTTCTTCCAGCCGCAGCACGGCCGGCAGCAGTTTGGCCGCGGCCAGCATCAGCAGATCACTGCTTGCCGTGATGTCGGCCGGCGATGCTGCCAACAGTCGCAGGCGCTCGGCTTCGTCGCCGAGCTTGCTGCCGGCATAGAGCGCATCGATCGCGCGCGTAGCGGCGGCCGCATCGTTGCCGAACACGGCATCCACTTCGGGGATGCGTTGAGATGCCGGCAGCGCGCGATAGCGCGTCAGCAGATCGCCGAGCACCGCCTTTTCGATGGCCGGGTCGTAACGACGCTGCACCTGCTTCATCGCGCCTTCGATCAATGCCTCGTCGCGTTGCTGGTAGCCGGACTCGCGTTGTGCGTCGGGCTTGCCGCGCTCGGCCGCCAGCCGTTGCAAGGTCAGCGCCGAACGCAGCAGTTGCGTCTGCGAGCGCATCGCGCCGAACAGCTGGTCGCGCTCGCGATGGGCACGCGCGGCATCGAGCACCGCTTGGGCGGTTCGGATATCAGCCTGCGCCGCAGCCGCATCCGTTTGTTTGCCCAACCATGCCAGCATTGCCGCTTCATCTGCGCGCCGCACGCGGGTCGCATCGCTGCGCCGCAAGCCATCGAGTTCGCCCTGCGCGCGTTTCAGGCTGTTCTTCAGGCTCGCGACCTGCGAGGCGTACAACACTTTCGCGTCGGGTTTTACCGCAGTCCCTGATTCGATTGTCTTGATCAAGCCGCCGAACAACTCGACGCGCGACGGCAACTGCCATTCGATCTGGTCGGCGAATTCCGACGCCATGCGATGCCGGTACGTCGTCCCCGGATAGCCGGCCAGCATCGCGAAATCACCTTCGGCCACTGGATCGGTGGACACCTGCAGGTGCGAAGGCGGCTGATAGGGCACGTTGTCGGCCGAGTACGCCGCAGGTTTGCCGTCCTTGCCGACGTAGGCGCGCAGCAGTGTGAAATCGCCGCTGTGGCGCGGCCACATGAAATTGTCGATCTCGTCGCCGTAATTGCCGATTGCATCGGGCGGCGCATAGACGAGACGGATGTCCTTCAATTCGAGTTGCTTGACCAGGTAGAAATCGGTGCCGTAATACATGTTGGCGACGCTGCAGCGGTAGCCGATGTCTTTTTCACATTCCGCCACGGCGGCCTTGGTCGCGACGTCGACGGCATCGTAGTAGGCGCGTCCGGTCTTGCCACGCGGATCAGCGAGGATGCGGTCGGTGATGCGGTCGAAGCCGGTGGTAACCAGCACGCGGTAATCCGGATTCGCCGGCAGTTCGGCATTGCGATCGCTGGCGATGAAGCCGTTGCCGATGAGATCGCGCTCTTTGTTGCTGTTGTACTGGATCACGCCGAATGCGACGTGGTGGTTGGTCAGTACCAACCCATCCTTCGACACGAATGCGCCGGTTGCACCGCCCACCTTGACCACGGCATTCATCGGCGGCTTCGCCAGTTCGGCAAGATCCGATGGATCGCCCTTGAATCCAGCAGCTCTCAACTGTGCGGAGATTTCCGGCAACTGCGATGGCATCCACATGCCTTCATCGGCACTTGCCGCGCCTGCGGCGAACGTCATCGCAACGAACATACTCAAGCGCATTGCTTATCTCCCCGATCAAGGCGATCACGATAGGCGATTGTCGCTGCAGCGGCCAAACGGGGGCCTGAATACCGGGGCGTATAATTTGCGCCCTGCCCCACGATTAAAGCGTTCACACAAGGCGAACCCCGCATGTCGCAAACCACCCCGCCCCAGAACACGATGCGTGCGCTGGTCAAACGCGAAGCCGGCAAGGGTATCTGGATGGAACAGGTACCCGTCCCTACGCCTGGCCCGAACGAAGTACTGATCAAGCTTGAGAAAACCGCGATCTGCGGCACCGACCTCCACATCTACCTGTGGGACGAATGGAGCCAGCGCACGATCAAGCCGGGGCTGGTCATCGGCCATGAATTCGTCGGCCGCATCACCGACATCGGCCCGGGCGTCAGTGGTTACCAGCTCGGGCAGCGCGTTTCGGCCGAAGGCCATATCGTCTGCGGCCATTGCCGCAACTGCCGCGCGGGAAAACAGCATCTGTGCCCGAACACCGTCGGCATCGGCGTGAACCGCGATGGCGCCTTCGCCGAATACATCGTGATGCCGGCCAGCAACCTGTGGCCGATTCCCGACCAGATTCCTTCCGAACTCGCCGCGTTCTTCGACCCCTACGGCAACGCCGCGCACTGCGCACTGGAATTCGACGTGGTCGGCGAAGACGTACTGATTACCGGTGCAGGCCCAATCGGCGTGATGGCCGCCGGCATCTGCAAGCACATCGGCGCACGCAACGTGGTCGTCACCGATGTCAACGATTACCGTTTGAAACTCGCCGCCGACATGGGCGCCACGCGTGTGGTCAACGTCACCAACACGTCGCTGAAGGACGTGATGGCGGACCTGCACATGGAAGGTTTCGATGTCGGTTTGGAAATGAGCGGCAATCCAAAAGCCTTCAACGACATGCTCGACTGCATGTACCACGGCGGCAAGGTCGCCCTGCTCGGCTTGCTGCCAAAAGGCGCGGGCGTGGACTGGGACCGCATCATCTTCAAGGGCCTCACGGTGCAGGGCATCTACGGCCGTCGCATGTACGAGACCTGGTACAAGATGACGCAACTTGTGCTCGGCGGCTTCCCGCTCGGCAAAGTGCTGAGCCATCAACTCCCGATCGATGATTTCCAGAAAGGATTCGACCTGATGGAATCGGGCAAGTCCGGCAAGGTCGTGCTGAGCTGGAATTAAAGCGCACTGCTCTTCGTCCCCCAAGGGGACTTCCTTCGGGGCGTAGGAGCGGCTTCAGCCGCAAACTTGTGATTCGCACCTGCGTTGAAGCATGAGCTCGCGGCTGAAGCCGCTCCTACATAAAAACGGATCACCATGTCACTGACACAACGCTACGCCGCCGCCCTCGACGAAATCCGTGAACAGGGACTGTACAAGGCCGAACGCATCATCACCGGCCCGCAGTCCGCGGAAATCACGCTGGCCGACGGGCGCACCGTACTGAACTTCTGCGCAAACAACTACCTCGGGCTTGCCGATCATCCCGACATCATCAAGGCCGCGAAGGACGCGCTCGACACGCATGGCTTCGGCATGGCCTCGGTGCGTTTCATCTGCGGCACGCAGGATCTGCACAAGCAGCTGGAAAAAACCATCGCGGATTTCTTCGGTACCGAGGACACAATTCTCTATGCCGCCTGTTTCGACGCGAACGGCGGCCTGTACGAACCGCTGCTCGACGAGAACGACGCGATCATTTCCGACGCGCTCAACCATGCATCGATCATCGACGGCATCCGCCTGTGCAAGGCAAAGCGCTTCCGCTACGCCAACTGCGACATGGCCGATCTCGAAAAACAGCTGCAGGCCGCCGATGCCGACGGCGCGCGCACCAAGCTGATCAGCTGCGACGGTGTGTTTTCGATGGACGGCTTTATCGCGCCGCTCGACGAAATCGCTGCGCTTGCGAAGAAATACAACGCGCTGGTGCATATCGACGAATGCCACGCCACCGGTTTCCTCGGCGCCAATGGCCGAGGCTCGGCGGAAGTCAAAGGCGTCATGGACCGGATCGACATCTTCACCGGCACGCTCGGCAAGGCGATGGGCGGTGCGCTCGGTGGATTCACGACGGCGAAAAAGGAAGTCATCGAACTGCTGCGCCAACGCTCGCGTCCTTACCTGTTTTCCAATTCGCTGCCGCCGCACGTGGTGGCCGCTGGCATCAAGGCCTTCGAGATGCTGTCGTCCGCCGGCGCATTGCGTGAGCAGCTTGCCGACAACACGCGCTATTTTCGCGAACGCATGACGGCGGCCGGTTTCGACATCAAACCTGGCACGCATCCGATCTGCCCGGTCATGCTTTACGACGCACCGCTTGCACAGACCTTTGCTTCGCGATTGCTCGAAGAAGGCATCTATGCCATCGGTTTTTTCTTCCCAGTGGTCGCCCAAGGCCAAGCGCGAATCCGCACACAAATGAGCGCAGCCCATACGCGCCCGCACCTCGATCACGCCATCGATGCGTTCACTCGCATCGGGCACGAACTGGGCGTACTGAAACGCTGATGGCCGGCGCTCGCTCGCATGCAGTGAGCAAGAAGACGGATTCCACCGGCTTCCCGCATTTCCTGCACGCACTGATGTGGGCATTCGGCGGCGCGCTCCTGTTTGCGCTGCCGACGCTGATGACGATGGAAATGTGGTCGTTCTCGCATCACATCCACGCTGGCCGGTTCGCGCTGTTCACGGTGGCGGTGCTGGCCATGCTGGTCGGCCTGTCGCACTACGCCGGCTTCGAGGAAACCTTCGAGATCGCCGAGGATGTCGTCGATACGTTCATCGCCTTCCTGGTGGGTGCCGTGACCGCCGCGGTCGTGCTCGTCGTGCTGGCAGTCTTCAAGGACGAAAACTGGAATGGCATCGTCGGTGCCATCGGCTTGCAGGCGTTGCCGTGCAGCATGGGCGCGCTGCTGGGCCGGCACTTGCTTAGCACGGGCGGTGAAGATTCGGAGAGCCGCCTCCAGCGCAACGCGCGTTATCCCGGCCAGTTGCTGTTGATGACTGTCGGCGCGATGTTCCTGGCTTTCAGCCTGGCTTCCACCGAGGAAATGGTGTTGCTGGCCTACAAGATGACTGCTTGGCACACGCTGGCGTTGATGGCATTGACGCTGCTGCTGATGCATGGCTTTGTCGGCGGCCATGTCTATCGCGAACGCGAATCGCAGGGCGCAACGCATTTCTCCGTGTTCGCACGTTTCACCATCGTCGGCTATGCGCTCGCGCTGTCGATCAGCGCTTATGTGCTGTGGACATTCGGACGCCTCGACGGGCTCGCCCTGGAACCGGCGATCCAGGCCGTGGTGGTACTTGGGCTGCCCGCCGCGATCGGCGCGGCTGCTTCCCGGATGATTCTTTGATGAGCAAGCGGATCATGAGCAAACAAGCAAGCAAAACGAGCGGCAAGCGCCAGCGCATCCCCGCTTGGGAATGGGTGGTGGCTGCGATGGGTGCATCGCTTGTCGCCTGCCTGCTTGCGTTCATGGGCTATCGCGCCATGCGTGGTGATACGCAAGTGCCCGATTTCCAAATCGGCGTGCAGGAAATCCAGTCAGTGAACGGTGGGTACGTCGTCGCTCTCGACATCCGCAACACCGGCGGCGGCGCGGCCAATGTCGCGATCGAAGGCACGCTCAGCGATGGCGGCAACACGATCGAGTCGTCAGGCGTAACGGTGGACTACGTGCCGGCGGATTCGCGCCGCGAGGCCGGATTGATGTTCACGCAGGATCCCTCGAGGCACCGACTGCAATTGCGCGCCACGGGTTACGAATCGCCTTGAGTCATCGGACACAGCGCGCGCACTTCATCCGCATCGAGCATCCGCCAAGCGCCCTTGCCGAGCACACCCAACTGCACTGACCCGATCGCCACGCGAACGAGCCGGAGCACTGCGATGTCGCATGCGGCCAGCAGGCGACGGATCTGTCTGTTGCGCCCTTCCTCCAGTACCAGTTCCAGCCACGCATTCTTCTGCCCCGCGCGCAGCAGGGTGGCCGATTTAGCGGTTAAGCGCTCCCCGCCGATGTCAATTCCCAGCATCACGCGCGCGAGCAGTTCGGCATCGGGGATCGCATCGACCTGGACGTGATATGTCTTGTCCGGGCCGGTGGCTGGTGACGTGATCGCTGCAGCCCACGCAGGATCGTTGCAGAACAGCAACAGCCCCTCGCTCGCCTTGTCTAGGCGCCCGACCGGCGCGATCCACGGCAGATCGGCACCATCGAAGCAGCGATAGACGGTGTCGCGCTGCCGCTCATCAGCGATGGTCGTGACCAGTCCGCGCGGCTTGTTGAGCATGATGTAGATGCGCGCGATGGGTTGCAGGGCCATGCCGTCGATCAGGATGACGTGCTGCGACATCGAAGCAGGACATTCCGGATCCCGGATCACACGTCCGTCGAGCGTCACACGCCCGTCGCGGATGCGGCGCTCGGCTTCGCTACGGGAACAGACGCCCTGCTTGGACAGTACGCGAGCCAACCCATGCCTGATGTGCAGCTTCCTGGTGTCACCACCTGCCATTGCGTTTCTTCTTCACTGCGACGACTTTTCGATGCGATGGCTCTTCGATACGATCGCTTCGATGCGATAACTCTTTCATGCGATGGCGTTTCGACGCGATGCTGATGAAGCCTCCACGCAGCCACCCCTGACTAATTTTTCACCAGCACATCACCGATACCTCCGCATTGTCGCAGTAGCCACACCCCGATTGTGCGCGGATTCAGGCAATGAACGTTTGGCCACTGGCATTGGCGATTTGGGCGCTCGGCGCATTGACGATGACCGGGGTCTGGTCGTTGGCCATGCGTACGCGCAACATTGGTTACGTCGATGTGGCGTGGGCCGGCCTGATGTCCACCGCCGCGTTATTGGCCGGCCTATTGTCCTCTGGCGCACCGTTGCCGCGCATGCTGGCGGCGGCCATGGGTGCGATCTGGGGCGCACGTCTTTGCGTGCATCTGTTGCGGCGTGTACTGCGCGAGACCGAGGACGGGCGCTACCAGGCATTGCGTGCCAGCTGGAACAGTAGTCCGGCGAAAATTTTTGTTTTCTTCCAGGTGCAGGCTCTGCTCGTCCCTTTGTTCGCATTGCCGTTTCTGGCTGCGGCCAACAACCCGGTCGAAGCGGTAACTGTGTGGACCGTTGCCGCGATCGCCGTCTGGGTGGCTGGCGTGGGCGGCGAGAGCGTTGCCGACGCACAGCTCGCCGCGTTTCGCGAGGATCCGCGCAACACTGGCAAGACATGCCGCACTGGTCTGTGGTCGTGGAGCCGGCATCCGAATTATTTCTTCGAATGGTTGCACTGGTTCACGTATGTGCTGCTGGCCATGGGCTCGCCGTTTGCCTGGCTGGCTTGGCTGGGTCCGGTGATGATGCTGGTGTTCCTTTACCGCGTAAGCGGCATCCCATGGACCGAACAGCAGGCCGTGCGCAGCCGCGGCGA
>JALYOU010000178.1 GCA_030856725.1 Pseudomonadota bacterium | reverse complement strand
CGTTTCATCGGCATGGATCGCAAGGGCCGCACCATGCAGCTCTCGATCAAGGCCAAGGACGAAGCCGAGATGCGCGAGACGATGGAGGAGTACCAGAGCGCTTCCAGCAACACGGCAGCGGCCAGCGGCATGACGCAACTGGGCGCCCTGCTGCGTGAGCAGTTGGACAACAAGGCCGAGTAAGGGTTTGCGCAAACGGCCCGGTACTCCGGGCCGTTTGCCATCCTGAGCGGACTCCGCCGTGTCCATGACCAAATCCGAATTGATCGAGATCCTCAATCTGCGCCAGGGGCACCTGAAGGCGGACGATGTCGATCTGGCCGTCAAATCGTTGCTCGAAATGATGGGCGGGTCGCTGTCGCATGGTGGCCGTATCGAAATTCGAGGTTTCGGAAGCTTTTCACTGCATTACCGTCCACCACGGACGGGCCGCAATCCCAAGACGGGCGATGCCGTGGCGCTGCCCGGCAAGCATGTCCCGCATTTCAAGCCGGGCAAGGAATTGCGAGAACGCGTCAGTGGCGTGACGCCATTGCCGACGGAAGATTGATCGCGCGCCGTTCGTACAGCCTGCACGCAAAAGCTGAATGCCCTGCGCGCGTCCGCTAAGCTAACGACTCCCCGATGGAGCGACTGGATGCGCCTGTTACGACTGCTTGTTGCCTTGTCATGCCTCGCGACGGGCATTGCCGTGGGCGCGCTCAATCCGCAGACGATCACGATTGATCTTGGCATCGCGGTGCTGCGCACAACTCTGGGCGTCGCCATTCTTGGTTCACTTCTTGCTGGCGTCGTGATTGGCGGGCTGGTAATGACGGCCAGCGTGGTATTACCGCTGCGCCAGCGCTTGCGGCGTGCCGAAGCGGGGCGTTCCAGCGCACGTCCCACGCCTCCAGTGGAAGGTATCTGACGCGTGGCGTTCGTCAACGAATGGTTCTGGTTCTTCCTGCTGATTCCGGTCGCCGCGGTCAGTGGATGGGTGGTCGGCCGGCGCGGTGGTGAGCGGCATAGCGACAGCCAGGTCAGCAAGCTCTCGACGACGTATTTCCGTGGCTTGAACTACCTGCTTAACGAGCAGCCCGACAAAGCCATTGAACTGTTCCTGCATATCGCGGAACTGGACAAGGAAACCTTCGAGACCCAAGTTGCACTCGGGCATCTGTTCCGCCGCCGCGGCGAAGTCGATCGCGCCATCCGCCTGCATCAGGCGCTGGTGTCGCGTTCCGACTTGAACGATCAGCAGAAAGTGCAAGCACTGCTGGCGCTGGGCGAGGATTACATGCGCTCAGGGCTGCTGGATCGCGCCGAGACGGTCTTCAGCGAACTCGCGCAGATCGACCAGCGTGCGCCGCAGGCGCTCAAGCACCTGATCAGTATCTACCAGGCCGAGCGCGACTGGGACAAGGCGATCGAGAACGCCATGCGTTTCGAAGCGGCGACAGGCGAGCCGATGGGCAAACTCGTCGCGCAGTTCGAATGCGAACTGGCGGATCGACAACGTGCCACCGGCGACATCGACAACGCACGCGCCGCCATCGCGCGCGCGTATGCCGCCGATTCCAACTCTGTGCGCGCCGGCATGCTCGAAGGCCGTATCGAGGCGGAACTGAAAAACGATGCGGCCGCAATCCGCGCCTTCGAACGCGCAGCGCGGCACGATCCCGATTACCTCCCCGAACTCCTGCCCGCATTGCTGGCGAGTTACGAGCGTGTCGGCGATACCACCGGCGCGCGCGCTTTCCTGTCGGAAATGAGCGAACACTATCGCGGCGTCTCACCTGTGCTCGCGCTGACCCGACTGGTCGAAAACGAGGATGGCGTCCCTGCCGCGCGGGCCTACCTTGCGCAGCAGTTGAAGGACCGTCCGTCGGTGCGCGGTGAGGCTGCGTTGATCGATCTCACCCTGGCCGAAGGCGCCGATCCCGAAGCCACCTTGCACGACCTCAAGCACATCACCGACCAGCTGCTGGTACGTAACCCGAGCTACCGCTGCAGCCGTTGCGGCTTCGGCGCGCGCACGCATCACTGGCAATGCCCGAGCTGCAAGGAATGGGGCTCGATCAAGCCATTGCTCAACTACGCGGTTGTATGACGTTTGAAATGACGCTCTGGGTGTTGTTTCACCTCACCGTTGGCCTGTTCGGAACCTGGTGCGCGCGCCGTTATGCACTGCGCGCGAACCTGCTCGACCAGCCCGGTGCGCGGCGCAGCCATGACGCGCCGACACCGCGTGGTGGTGGTGTCGCGATTGTCATCGCACTGCTCATCGCTACGATCTGGCTGGGCACCACATTTCCCGAGCGCAGGCTGTGGTCCAGCTGTTTTGCGATCGGGCTTGCCGTTGTCGCGGGCATCGGCTGGTTCGATGATCACCGCCCGCTGTCGGCATGGCTGCGCCTCGCCGTGCATCTGCTGGCAGCTGCTGTGCTCGCCTGGGGAACGCAACAGACCTTCGGCAATCCATGGCTGACCGCAGGCGCGTTGTTGCTTGGTGTCGGCCTGACTAATGCCTGGAATTTCATGGACGGCATCGACGGCATCGCCGCGGGCCAAGCAGCGATCATTGCAGTGGCGATCACCATCGCCGCAGCCGGAACCGAGCAATGGCTGGCTGTCGCACTGGCGGCAGCCTGCGCAGGATTTCTGCCGATGAATTTTCCCAAGGCAAAAATTTTCCTCGGCGACGTCGGCAGCGGCGCGCTTGGATTCACCCTCGCTGCCCTGCTTACCGGCATCACCGCCAAGCAGTCGGCGCTGGACGGGCTGCTGGTACTCCTCCCGTTGGCCCCATTCCTGGTCGATACCGTGCTGACGCTCGCCAGCCGCGTCATTCGTGGCGAACAATGGTGGACGGCGCACGTTGGCCATACCTTTCAGATCTGGGCGCGACGCGTGCGCTCGCATCGGCCGGTGACGTTGGCTTATTGCGTGTGGGCCGCACTGGGCAGTGCATTGTGGCTGGCGCTGCGCGGCCGGGATTTCGGTTTCATTACACTGTCGCTAACCGCGTGGTATATGGCGACGATAACGATCTGGTTTTATCTGCGCCGCCCGCGTGACGGCGCGCATAAGGATTAAGGAATGATTTTCAAACGTGACCGTTGGAACTTAGCACTCCCCCGGCTCGCAGTAGTCACTCACGATCTGGCGATGGTTTGGCTTTGCTGGGTCGGCCTGCACTGGATGCGCTACACACTGGTTGCCCATCCGCCGGGCACCCGACTGTGGTCATGGGAGCTGGCCATCGTCATTGCCGCCCAAGGCCTGGTGTTCTGGCAAGTGGGCCTGTACCGGGGCTTGTGGCGCTTCGCCAGCGTCCCGGACCTGTGGAATATCGTCAAAGCTAGCCTCTTCGGCTTGCTTGCGATCGCGCTTGGCCTGTTCCTCTACAACCGGGTCGAAGGCGTACCGCGCGCGGTGCTGTTCCTGTATCCCTTCGTGCTGGTCGGGTTGTTGGGCACGCCCCGGCTTCTGTACCGGGCATGGAAAGATGGCCGCAGCGAGCACACCGACAAGACCGCCGTCCGTGTGTTGATCCTCGGAGCGGGGGGGGCGGGCGAAACACTCGTACGCGATTTGCGCCGCACCGGCGCCTATGCGCCCGTTGGTTTCCTGGACGATGCCGCGCAGCTGCGTGGTGGCAAGCTCCAGGGCGTTCCGGTGTTGGGACGGATCAGTGATGTCACCGAAATCGCGCGTGAAACCGCGGCAAAACTGATCGTGATCGCGATGCCCTCCATTGACGCCAGTGCGATGCAGCTGGTGGTGGCGGCCTGCGAAAGGTCAGGTGTTCCCTTCCGCACCGTGCCGCGTCTGCAGGACGTGCTGACGGGACGGTCACTGCCCGGCGAACTTAAGGAAGTCGCTATCGAGGACTTGCTTGGACGCAAGCCGGTGCTGCCCGACTGGAAAGCGATCCGCGGCTGGCTGGGTGGCCGCTCGGTGATGGTGACCGGGGCAGGGGGCTCGATCGGCTCGGAACTGTGCCGGCAATGCGCGCGCCATGGTGCGCAGTGCATCGCCATGATCGAAATCGACGAACTGTCGCTCATGACCATGCAGGCGGAACTGCAGCGCGATTTTCCCAATCTGAAATGTGTATCGGTGCTGGGGGATTGCGGCGACCCTGCCGTCATCGGCCACGCGTTGAAGCTGGCAGAACCGGACGCGGTGTTCCATGCGGCCGCCTACAAACAGGTGCCGTTGCTCGAAGGACAACTGCGCGAAGCTGTCCGCAACAATGTGCTCGCAACTGAAACCGTCGCCGAGGCCTGCCGCACGGCCAACGTCGGCACCTTCGTGTTGATTTCGACGGACAAGGCCGTGGATCCCGTCAACGTGCTCGGTGCCAGCAAACGCTTGGCGGAAATGGTGTGCCAGGCCTACGCGGCCAAGCGTGCCACGCATTACGTGACGGTGCGCTTCGGCAATGTGCTGGACTCGGCCGGCAGTGTCGTCCCGTTGTTCCGCGAACAGATCCGCCTGGGCGGACCGGTGACGGTGACGGATGCGGAAGTGACCCGCTATTTCATGACCATTCCCGAAGCCTGTCAGCTGATCCTGCAGGCGGCCGCGATCGGTTCGCATGAGGCAATCTATACGCTGGACATGGGCGAGCCGATTCCGATCCGCCTGCTGGCCGAGCAGATGATCCGCCTCGCCGGCAAACAACCCGGGCGTGATATCGCCATCATCTATACCGGCCTGCGTGCCGGCGAGAAACTGCATGAAACATTGTTCCATGCCGACGAACGCTATCGCCCCACCACTCATCCCAAAATCCTGAAGGCAGAAGCCCGAGCCGTTGCCGCGGACGAAATCGCTGGATCCATCAAGCATATGCGGGACGCGATCGCCCGCTACGATGAAGCTGCCTTGGGAATCCTGTTGCGCGCAGCAGTGCCGGAATTCGCACCTGCTGCTGAATCGCCACATTCTACTCAGGCCACGGTGGTTCCTTTCCCCGCGCGCAGAGCCAGGAAAATCTGACGCATGACACAACGTATTCTCAAGGCCGTCTTCCCCGTGGCCGGCCTTGGCACCCGCTTCCTGCCGGCAACCAAAACCGTGCCCAAGGAAATGTTGCCGATCGTTGACAAGCCGCTGATCCAGTACGCCGTCGACGAGGCCATCGAAGCGGGTTGTCAAACGCTCATCTTCGTCACCAACCGCTACAAGCATGCCGTGGCGGATTACTTCGACAAGGCTTATGAACTCGAACAGAAACTCGAGAAGGCTGGCAAGTTGGAACAACTCGCCCTGATACGCGAAATCCTGCCGCCGCATGTGCAAGCCGTGTTCGTCACCCAAGCCGAAGCACTTGGCCTGGGCCATGCGGTGCTATGCGCCAAGCCTGTTGTTGGCGACGAGCCGTTTGCAGTGCTGTTGCCGGATGACCTTATCTGGAATCGTGGACCCGGCGCGCTCAAGCAGATGGTCGACCATGCGGAGACCACAGGCGCCGGTGTTATCGCCGTGCAGGATGTGCCGCGCGAACTGACTGGAAGTTACGGCATCGTTTCTGCGCCCGATTTCGAGGAACGCCATGGCCTGATTTCCGGAATCGTCGAAAAACCCGAGCCAGACAAGGCACCCAGTACATTGGCCGTTGTCGGGCGCTACGTCCTGCCATCCAGGATTTTCAGCTACCTGGAAACGGCGACTCCCGGCGCTGGGGGCGAAATCCAGCTCACCGATGCCATCGCCCGGTTGATCACCGACACGCGTGTCGACGCGTACCGTTTCAGGGGGACGCGTTTCGATTGTGGAACCCATCTGGGCCTCATCGAGGCCACGATCCGATTCGCACTCGATCATGAAACCTTGAGCGAAGGCGCCAGCAATGCGATGCAATCGGCATTGATGGAGTTGGGTGTACAACTCATCGAATAACCGGGTAACTCGGGCCTTCCAGGAAATTTTCTTGTAAAAGAAGATCGGCCATCTCGGCATGAGCATCTCTGCCGAAAAAGCTTCTCAAACAGACTCGAAAATCCCCGCGGCACCCATGCCAGTGCCGATGCACATCGTCACCAAGCCGTATTTCTGCTGTTGACGGCGCATGCCGTGCACGATAGTCGCGGTGCGGACGGCGCCGGTTGCGCCGAGAGGGTGGCCCAGCGCGATGGCGCCGCCGAGCGGATTGACCTTGCCGGGATCGAGGCCGCAATCACGGATGACAGCCAATGCCTGTGCGGCGAACGCTTCGTTGAGTTCGATCCAGTCCAGCTGATCCTTGTTCAAACCGGCGTGCTTCAGGGCTTTCGGAATCGCGGCGATGGGGCCGATTCCCATCACTTCCGGGCGCACGCCGGCGACGGCGAAACTGACGAAGCGGGCGAGGGGTGTGAGGCCGTAGTCCTTGATGGCCTGTTCCGATGCAAGCAGCACACCAGCTGCGCCATCGGACATCTGCGAGGCATTGCCAGCGGTCACGCTGCCGCCGTTACGGAACACGGCACGCAGTTTCCCCAGGCCTTCGAGTGACGTGTCGGCACGCGGGCCTTCGTCGGTGTCGATCAGCGCACGTTTCAGTCGCACGGTGTTGCCGGCGACGTCGGGAATGCGCGCTGTGACTTCATACGGTGTGATTTCCGATGCGAATGCGCCATCAGCGATGGCCTTCAGCGCCTTCTGGTGCGATGCCACGGCGAACGCATCCTGGTCCTCGCGCGACACCTTCCACTCTTCGGCGACCTTTTCTGCGGTGATGCCCATGCCGTAGGCGATGGCGACGTTGTCGTTCTGGAACACCTGCGGGCTCATCGCGACCTTGTGGCCCATCATCGGCACCATCGACATCGACTCGACGCCACCAGCAAGCACAAGGTCGGCCTCGCCCAGACGAATGCGATCCGCAGCCAACGCGACGGCTTGCAATCCGGACGAACAGAAACGGTTGATGGTCTGCGCCGCGACCGTATCGGGCAGGCCGGCCAGCAGCACGCCGATGCGCGCGACGTTCATGCCTTGCTCGCCTTCGGGCATGGCGCAGCCGATGATGGCGTCGTCGATACGATCGAGATCGATGCCCGGTGCCTGCGCGACCACGCTGCGCAGGACATGCGCGAGCATCTCGTCAGGGCGTGTGTTGCGAAACACGCCGCGAGGCGCCTTGCCGACGGGGGTGCGGGTGGCGGCAACGATGTAGGCGTCCTGGATTTGTCTGGTCATGTGCGTGGTTCTCAATAAGTCGTGATTCGGAATTGAGGGATTAGGAATTCGCCTTTGCCCGTCATTCCCGCGAAGGCGGGAGCCCATGCCCGTACATCTTCAGATCGCCAACAAACTACTCTTATGTAAGTACATGGCATGGGTTCCCGCCTTCGCGGGAATGACGGCTGGAAGGGAATCAGTTCCTCAACGGCTTCCCCGTCTTCAACATGTGCATCACGCGCTCCTGCGTCTTCGGCATCTGCGCCAGTGCGACGAAATGCTCGCGCTCCAGGCGCAGCAGCCACTCCTCATCCACGTTCGCGCCCCGATCCACGTCGCCGCCGCACAACACGGTCGCTACGCGCGTCGCGATTTCAAAATCGTGTTCCGAGATGAAGCGGCCTTCGAGCATGTTGACCAGCATCATCTTGAACGTTGCGATGCCGACATCGCCCGCGACCGTGATGCGGCGGTCGGGCAGGGGCGGCCTGTAGCCGCCTTCGGCCAGTGCCAGCGCCTGTTGCTTGGCGATGTGCAGCAACTCATGCGCGTTGAACACGACGGTATCGCTGTTGCGCAGCAGGCCGAGTTCCTTCGCCTCGATCGCCGATGCGGACACCTTCGCCATCGCCACCGCTTCGAACGCGGGCTTGAGCTGGGCGAACACATCGCCACCCGGTCCCGCAGCCTGCGATGCGCGCAACGCGAGTTCCTTCAGGCCGCCGCCTGCAGGCAGCAGCCCGACGCCGGCTTCGACCAGCCCGATGTAACTTTCCAGACCAGCGACCGTGCGCGCACTGTGCATCTGGAATTCGCAGCCGCCACCCAGCGCCATGCCACGCACCGCGGCTACAACCGGCACCAGCGAATACTTGATGCGCTGACTGGTCGCTTGGAAGTTGGCGACCATCGCGTCGAAGCCTTTAATGTCGCCGGCCTGCAGCAACCCCATCGCGCCCGACAGATCGGCACCGGCAGAGAACGGTTCCTTCGGCTGCCAGATCACCATGCCGCGGAACTGCCGCTCGGCAATCGCGATGGCTTCCTGCAGTCCGGACAACACATGGTCGGACACGGTGTGCAGCTTGGTCTTGAACGACGCGATCGCGATGTCGTCGCCGTCAAGCCACAGGCGGATACCATCGTTTTCGAAAACAGTGTCGCCTTGCGCGAACGTCTCGCCCAACAACGGGTCGGGGAATCGCTGGCGGCGATA
>JALYOU010000224.1 GCA_030856725.1 Pseudomonadota bacterium | reverse complement strand
TTGAGTTTCTCGCTCTTGAAGGCTGGACCGCCGGGGACGATCTCGCGGATCACGACCACGTCGTCCTGCTTCTGCAGCACCGCGCCGATGCCCTCCAGCGACAGCGTCATGCTCTGGTTGAATCGCTCGGCGCTGCGCGGATTGAAATAATCGGTATGCGGATCGATGGAACCGGCATAGGCGTTGACGAAAGTCTGGAACACGTCGTCGCCGCTGAGTTCGCCGATGCTTTCCTCGAGGTTGCCGTAGCGCTTGTCGAGCGTCTTGCGGATGTCCTCGGGTTGCTTGCCCGCGAGTTTCAGGCGCAGCCAGTCGTTCCGCACCGACTGCTTCCACTGCGCGTCGAGCGCAGTGGCATCGGCGGCCCACGGCGCGTCCTCGCGATCGTAATTCCAGCGGTCGTTGCCGCTGAAGTCGAAGATGTCCTTCTTGAGCAGGCCGCGTGCATAGGCGACGCGCTCGCCAACACGCTGCCTGTACAGCGCGAACATCGCGTACGGCGCGTCCAGTTCACCACTCTTGATGGCGTCGTCGAGCCTGGTCTTGTGCGAGCCGAATTTCGCCACGTCCTGCGCGGTGAGGAACACCTTGCCGGGATCGAGCGATTCCAGGTAACGCGTGAACACATCCTGCGACAAGGTGTCGTCCAGCGCGCGCGGGCGGTACGCGTAACGGCTGTCGGACAACCATCCGTACACCAGTTTGGACGTCGTCGCCTGATCGGCGCTGGCGGTCGTCGGCAACGCATCGCCATCGGCGCGCGCCAACAAGGCCAGCGGCAGGGTGAGGGACAGGGCAAGCAGGGTGTGGGCAAGTTTCATGGACGACTCGTGCTCGCGGCCGGAGGGCCGTGGATGGGTTACGTGTGGGGTGGAAGATCAGGATGCGAAGCCGTTCGACACGGTGGAAGTGCCGGAAGTTGCGACCGCTGGTCAAAACCCACTCTAGCGTTGCTAAGTGGGGCCGGCGTGAACGATTCGTCAGCAGAACGTGGCCGGCTGTCGGGGTTGATTCAGGGAAGCAGTAGGTCGCGGCGCACCGGGACGTGCTTAGGTCCAACGATCTGGGGTTTTCTATGACGGGAGTCCCCAATCTTGGCTTCTATTTCATGCAATGCGATCTGCACGGAAGCCCTCATCCGCCCGCTGTTGCCAATGCAATCGGAAAGACTACGAGGGCACCTTCTCCCGAAGGGAGAAGGAAAGAGCTCGAGCCTTTGATTTTTGCAGCAATGAAACAATGTAGCGGCCCGCAGACCCGAAGGGCGGCGCACAGGATGTGCGACGTTTTCCGACCGAGGCATGGATGCCAAGTCCGAAAATAACTGGGGAGCATTCACGTGCGAGGTGTGGACCTTGCCAAGAAGGCACTTTCTTTGGTGACTTTCTTTGTGCCAGCAAAGAAAGTTACCCGCCGAAGGCGGAAGCCATTGACCTTCGGAAACAGCAACGACACACCAAGCCCACTTCACAGGACACGGCGCTTTACGCACCCCGCCAAGCAAACGCAGCCCGATACCCCTTCGCCGGAACAAATTCGATCAGCGACCACGCGCTCGCATCACCAAGCTCCGCATCACACTCGACCAACATCAATCCCTCCCGCGTCTCCTCAAACGCAAGCCGGTCCAGCCCGAACGCAAGCCCATGTCCATGCGCCTTCAGCACCGCTTCCTTGGCGCACCACAGGCGAATGAACGCTTCTTCCCGCGCATGATCCGACTGTCCGCCAAGCCACTGCGTTTCGGCCGCGGTGAAATAGCGTTGCGACAAGTCGAGCGCGCGTGGCCGTGGGCGCAGGCGTTCGACATCCGCGCCAACCCGCACCCCGCGACCCCATGCCATCAGCAGGCCATCGCCGCTGTGGCTCCATGACACATCGGCGTCGGTGAACGGCGCGGCCAGATGGGGCCGCCCACGAGCGGTGCGTTGCAGCGGCACGGCGTCCTGGGCGCAATGCAGCTGCCCGGCCAGCCAGGCGCGCACTACGGGTTCGGCGGCCTGCCCGCGCGCATGCGGCAGCCAGCGGCAGTGCAGCGGGCCCAGCGGGAAGGTGGCGTTCGACAGCGACATTCGGGTTTGGCGTGGATCGAGGGAGCCAGCGTAAGCTATCGGCCGTACTTGGCCGGTAGCGTTGCGGCCACTGGCAAAACGGGAACACACGTGGAAATTGGGCCAATGTCGGCAGTCATCGAAGCAAACGCACAACGCGCGCACGCCACGCCCATGGCCAGTGGCGACAGCGTCCGTGCCATCGTCTGCGATGCCGGCGGAGCCGTGCCGCTGTCGCGGTTCTTCGCGCAGGTGCGCGGGCTCGCCGCGCAACTGCCCGCGGAACGGTTTGCGATCAACCTGTGCGAGGACCGTGCACGTTTCCTTCTCGCGTTCTGCGCCGCCGCCGTGCGCGGTCAGGTCACGCTGCTGCCGTCGTCACGCGCGCCTGCGGTGGTGGAGGACGTGCGTTCGCGCTATCCGGACAGTTATTGCCTGAGCGACGATGCATTCGATCCCCATTGCTGGGGCCTGCCGGACGCCATTCCGGAAGTCGATGGCGACATGCCGATGCTCGACGACGCGGCGCTGGTCGCGATCGGATTCACCTCGGGCAGCACCGGCGCGCCCAGGCCCAATCCGAAAACCTGGGGCAGCTTCCGCACCAGTACCGCGCAGAACATCAGCGCGCTGCACGATCTGTGGCAAGGCGACGCCACGCCGCATCTCGTCGCCACCGTCCCGCCGCAGCACATGTACGGCATGGAGATGTCGGTGCTGCTGCCGCTGCTGGGCGGGGTCGCGGTGCACGCGGCGCGCCCGTTCTTCCCGCACGACATTGCACGTGCATTGCACGAGATCCCCGCACCGCGGCTGCTGGTCACCACGCCGGTGCACCTGCGTGCGCTGGTGGAATCGGGCGTCGCCCTGCCCCCGCTCGCGGGCATCGTTTCGGCTACTGCGCCGCTGCCACAGCCCCTAGCCGCCGCTGCCGAAACGCAATTTGGTTGCGAGGTACGCGAATTGTTCGGCTCCACCGAAACCTGCATCATCGCGCGCCGCCGAACGGCGCTGGAAAGCGGCTGGACGCTGCTGCCGGATGTGCGCCTCGCCCCGCAACCCGACGGCACGCTGGTGCACGCCGCGCACCTGGACGCTCCGATTGCGCTGGCTGACGTGGTGGAACTCGATGGCGACGGCCGTTTCCATCTGCGCGGGCGCAGCACCGACCTGCTCGAGATCGCCGGCAAGCGCGCATCGCTTGGCGATCTCACTCGTAAATTGCTTGCGATCCCCGGCGTCGTCGATGGCGTCGTGTTCCAGCTCGATGAAGCCGACGCCGCCGGCGTGCGCCGCATTGCCGCGCTGGTGGTGGCGCCGGCATTGGCCGAGGCCGACATCGCGCGTGCATTGCGTGCGGCGATCGACCCGGTCTTCCTGCCACGCCCGCTGCGACGCGTCAATGCATTGCCGCGCAACGAGACCGGCAAGCTACCGCGCGCGTCATTGCAGGCGCTGCTGCGCGGCGGCGTGCAATCAGGCGACGTATGCGGTACATAGCCATGCAACCGGATTCCCTCAAATCCGGTGCGGACGCCAGCGCTGACGTGTTCATCACACCCAGCTAGAGAGACTGGACACCGCCCCCACGCAGGGGAGCGTTACTCACTTTCCACCTGTCAAGGAGTTCGGAGCATGGGCATTATCATTTGGTTGATTGTTGGCGGCATCATCGGCTGGATTGCCAGCATGATCATGAAGACGGATGGCCAGCAGGGCATCATTCTCAACGTGATCGTGGGTATCGTCGGCGCGTTTCTCGGCGGCTGGCTCGGCGGCATGCTCGGTATCGGTGGCGGCGACATCAACGACGGCAACTTCAGTCTGCCGGGCTTGCTGATGTCCTTGGTCGGCGCAGTCATACTGCTGGCCATCGTCAACCTGTTCCGTCGTGGCCGCGCTCGCTGATCAGACTCACCCAAGGTCCACGACTACGACAAAGGCCCGGCATTGCCGGGCCTTTGTTTTTGCGGTGGTTGGCGCGTGCCGAATGATCTCTGCCGCTTCATCCGTGCTATTCGTGTCTCTTCTCCGCGCCATCCGTCGCGGGTTGGCCAGGCAGCACCGCATACGACACGTGCAGGGTGCCGCCGTCGATGGACTCAACCTTGAATCCCAGGCGGGTGTACAGATGCCGAGCCGGGTTCTCCTCGTAGACCCGTAGCCGAAGCGCTCCGATTCCGCGCGCGCGCGCCATGGACTCAACCCGGCCGACTACCCATGCGCCAAGCCCTCGACGCCTATGCGCGGGGAGTACCTGCAGGTCCCTTACCTCGAGTGCGCCGTCGACCATCAACAGTTGCAGCAAACCAACGAACTCGTCATCAACCAAGATGACAAGATTCTCGAACCGGACCCAATCGGCGAGATGACGCTGCGGATCCCAGGAAATTCCTCGCGTCGCGCGACACGACGACATGTTTTCCCGGTTAAGCGATTCGCAGAACGGGCGATCTGCTTCCAATGCTCGCTGCAGTGAACGTCGCATGGCCGCTTGACCTGCGCTAGAGCGCGAGTTGCACCCACGCAGGCGCGTGGTCGCTCGGCCGTTCCCATGTGCGCGGTTCACGGTCGATGCCGGCGCCCAGCGTGCGGGCCAGCAAGGCATCGGACACCAGCGTCAGGTCGATGCGCAATCCGAGGTTGCGGCGGAAGGCGGCCTGCCGGTAATCCCACCAGCTGAAAACGCCGACGTCGTCGTGATGCAGGCGATAGGCATCGTGCAGGCCGAGCGCCTGCAAACGCTTCAGCGCGGCGCGCTCGGCGATCGACGTGAGGATGTGGATGTCGTTCCAGAGCAGCGGATCGTGCACGTCGCGATCGTCGGGCGCGATGTTGAAATCGCCCAGGACGACCAGTTGCGCGTGCACGCGCAGTTCGCTTTCGAGCCAATCGTGGACCGCATCGAGCCAGCGTAGTTTGTACTCGTATTTGTCGGTGCCGACGTCCTGGCCGTTGACGACGTAGAGGTTGACGATGCGCACGCCGTTGACCGTGGCCGCGATGGCGCGGCGTTGAACGTCGTCGAAACCGGGGATGCCCAGTTGCACGTCCTCGAGCGCATGGCCGCGTGCCAGCAGCGCCACGCCGTTGTAGGTTTTCTGGCCGGCGAACACGCTGCGGTAGCCGAGACCGGCGAGCACCGCATCGGGAAAGCGCGCGTCTTCGAGTTTGGTTTCCTGGATGCCGACGACATCCGGCAGGCTCGCGCCGAGCCAGGCTTCCAGGTGCGGCAGCCGCACGTTGAGCGAGTTCACGTTCCAGCTGGCGATTTTCATGCGTCTGCTCTTGGGT
This sequence comes from Pseudomonadota bacterium, assembly GCA_030856725.1. Classification (GTDB taxonomy): domain Bacteria; phylum Pseudomonadota; class Gammaproteobacteria; order Xanthomonadales; family Xanthomonadaceae; genus JALYOU01. Next base: position 2,118 of record JALYOU010000224.1, on the reverse strand, counting down.
TGCGGTGATGCGCCTGTGCGAATGCGGGCATCGTCGGCAGAGCCTATCGCGCCGGGTCCACTCCTACAAAAAACAGGCGCGCGTGCAGACGGACGCCCGCACCGCCATTACCATCGCCGCATGGACTGGATCGATCTGCGCAGCGACACCGTAACGCGTCCCGGACCCGCCATGCGCGAAGCCATGCAGCATGCCGAGGTCGGCGACGATGTATACGGGGACGATCCCACCGTCAACACACTGCAACAGCGGCTGGCCGACGATCTGGGCTTCGACGCCGGACTGTTCGTGCCCAGTGGCACCCAATCCAATCTGCTGGGGCTGATGGCGCATTGTCAGCGTGGCGACGAATACGTGGTCGGCATGGAGGCGCATACCTACAAGTACGAAGGCGGCGGTGCGGCGGTGCTCGGCTCGATCCAGCCGCAGCCAATTCCGCAGGCCGACGACGGTACGCTGCCTCTGGACGCAGTGGAGCGCGCGATCAAGCCGGTCGATCCGCACTTCGCGCGCACCCGCTTGCTCTGCCTTGAAAATACTTGGCACGGCCGTCCTTTGCCGCTGGCTTATATGGGTGCCGCACGCGAACTGTGCGACCGTCGCGGGCTCGCGCTGCACCTGGACGGCGCGCGTCTGTACAACGCCAGCGTGGCCCAAGGCGTGTCCGCGCGTGAGATCGCGCAACATTTCGACAGCGTCTCGGTCTGCCTGTCAAAAGGTCTCGGCGCGCCGGTCGGTTCGGTACTGCTTGGTTCGCATGCATTGATCGAGACCGCGCGGCGCTGGCGCAAGGTGGCTGGTGGCGGCATGCGTCAGTCCGGCATCCTGGCTGCCGCAGGCCTGTATGCGCTCGATCATCACGTCGCCCGTCTCGCCGACGACCATGCGCGCGCAGCCCGTCTGGCCGATGCGCTGCAGGACCTTCCCGGTATCCGCGTCACCGGCCAGCACACCAACATGGTGTTCGTGGAGATTGTTTCGTCGGCATTGGGTGCGTTGAAAGCACAGATGGAAGCGGCACGGATACGGCTCTCGATCGGCGATGGTCTCGGGGTGAGGCTGGTGACGCATCTGGATGTTGACGACGCAGGGCTGGCGCGCGTGATCGATTCGTTTCGTGCATTGCCGGCCGGGAATCGTTAACGGCGCGCGCGGCGGATCACATTCTGCAGGCGTCTACGGGAGCAACCCAAACGGCGTCGCCCACACGCATCCTGGTCGATCCCGGCGCGGAAAAAACTCAGCCTGGGTGTGGTTGCCGATGCTGTCTAAAACTTGCCGGGCGAGGCATCTCACCGTGGCTCGCGCAGGAACCTTGCCATCGACACGCCCGACGGTTGTGGCTGGAACTCGCTGGCGACGTCGATGAAGCCGCGCATCACCGCGATCTCGCGCGGAGTGCGGTTGAGGGCGTCACGCAGCTCGGGATCGGCGCCGGCGCGCATGAGTTTCTGCGCCACGCGCAGCAGGCCGTGCAACGCGGCCAGATGCAGCGGCCCGAAACCACGCGGATCCTGTGCGTCGAGGATGATGTCTTCGTCGAGCAGGCGTTCCAGTCCGGCAACCACCACGTCCTCGTCGCACGCCGTGCCCGGTTCGGCGCGCGCGCCGAGCAGCAGCAACAGCGGCGTGACGCCGCCCGCCGCCGGCTGGTCGGGTTCGGCGCCGGCCAGCAGCAAGGTGTCGAGCAGCGCGACCAGGCGCGGACGCTCGCGCGCGGTGAAGCCGTACAGCGCGGCGCAGTGCAGTGGCGCCAGTTCCTGCGCGTCGCAGGCGGTGATGTTCGCCCCCGCGGTGAGCAGGCGCGCGACGAGATCGGGAAACCCGAGCGCGGCGGCGAGCATCAGCACGGTGACGTCGCCGGGCAGGCGCTGCTCGAGTCCCGCGCCAGCGGCGAGCAGACTGTCGACGATGTCCGGGTGGCGCATGCTGACCGCGGCCGACAGCGGCGTCGCGCCGGTGTGCGCGGCGCGGCGCGGATCGCCACCGCGCGCGAGCAGCAGGTCGACGGTGGTGCGATGGCCGCCGCCCGCGGCACGCAACAGGGCCGTGCAGCCCTGCGTATCGACGGCATCGACCGGCAGGCCAAGGTCCAGCAACCGGCGCACGGCATCGGCA
>JALYOU010000169.1 GCA_030856725.1 Pseudomonadota bacterium | reverse complement strand
CACACAAGATCGACATCGCCGATATCGATGCCAAGTTCCAGCGACGCGGTCGCGACCAGCACCTTGAGTTGCCCATTTTTCAAGCGCCGTTCGGCGTCAAGCCGCAATTCCTTCGACAGGCTGCCGTGATGCGCGGCAACGTGTTCCTTGCCGAGCCGTTCGGCGAGATGCCGCGATGCGCGCTCGGCCATGCGCCGCGTGTTGACGAACACCAGCGTGGTGCGATGCGTCTCCACAAGTTCCGCAAGGCGCGCATACACCAGGTCCCACTGTTCGTTGGACATCACCGCCTGCAAGGGCACCGGCGGCAGTTCGAGCGCGAGATCGCGGCGTTTGGCGTAACCGATGTCGATGATTTCGCAATCAGGCGTGCCATCGGCCGCGACCGCTGCCGCGCCGACGAGGAAACGCGCGACTTCGTCGATCGGTTTCTGCGTCGCCGACAACCCGATGCGAGTCAGTCGTCGTGCGCACAAGGCTTCGAGGCGTTCCAGCGTCAGCGACAGATGGCTGCCGCGCTTGCTCGCCGCGACGGCATGGATTTCATCGACGATCACCGTGCGCGCCGTGGACAGCATGCCGCGCCCGGAGTCGGAGCCCAGCAGCACGTACAGCGATTCCGGTGTGGTGACGAGAATCTGCGGCGGCTTGCGCCACATGCGCGCGCGCTCGGCCTGCGGCGTGTCGCCGGTGCGTACCGCGGTGCGGATGTCGACGTCGGGCAGGCCCTGTTTCGCCAGCTCCGCACGGATGCCGGCCAGCGGCGCTTCCAGGTTCAGGTGGATGTCGTTGGACAGCGCCTTCAGCGGCGACACGTAGACGACGGTGGTTTCGTCGGGCAGCGGTTGCTGCAGTCCTTGCCGCACCAGGCCGTCGATCGCGGACATGAAGGCGGTCAGCGTCTTGCCCGAGCCGGTCGGCGCCGCGACCAGCGTATTGCGGCCGGAACTGATCGCCGGCCAGGCCAGTACTTGCGCTTCGGTGGGCGCGGGAAACGCGCCCGAAAACCACGCGGCGACGGCCGGGTGGAAGGCCTGCAGGGGAGAGGCTTGCGATGGCATTGATGGATTATCCCGCCGGACAGTGCGGCGGGGCTGAATGCTCCAGCGGAATGGCCTCAACACTGCGTGCGGGGTGTCGCAGGTGGTGAGACGTCGTAGGGTGGGCGCACCAGCCTTCCGTCTCGAATCTTGTGCAGGGTGAAAGCGGTGGGTCAGGGCCCACCCTACGATTCGTCGTGGCTGGACTCAGCCGTGCAACCTCGACATGGACACGCTCAGCCCGCTCCGCGAATCGTCTCCAGCACCTGCTCGCCATACCGCGCGAGCTTGGTGCCGCCGATACCGCCGACGCTGGCCAACGCATCCAGCGACGACGGACGAAGCTCGGCGATGTTGCGCAGCGTGCTGTCGTGGAAGATCACGTAGGCCGGCACGTTCTGCTCGCGCGCGAGACGTGCGCGCAGGTCGCACAGGGCGTCGAACAAGGGCTGATGTTCGGCCTGCATGACGCCGGTCGCGCGTCCGCCGCGCGTATCGCGATCGCGCCCGCCACGATCACGCCCGCGCTTCACCGGCAATTCCTTCCGCAGCAGGATCGGTTGCTCGCCGCGCAACACCGCGCGACTGGTCTGCGTCAGGCGCAATCCACCGAAACCTTCCACGTCCACGTCCAGGATCCCGGCCGCGACTAGTTGCCGGAACACGCTGCGCCAGGCGCGCGCGTCGAGATCCTTGCCGACGCCGAATGTGCTGAGCGTGTCGTGTCCGAACTGGCGGATGCGCTCGTTGTCGCTGCCGCGCAGGATGTCGATCAGATGCATGACGCCGAAGCGCTGGCCGCTGCGATACACAGTGCTCAATGCTTTCTGCGCCGCAACAGTCGCATCCCATGTTTCCGCCGGTTGCAGGCAGTTGTCGCAGTTGCCGCAAGGTTGCCCGATTCCATTGGCGTCGATTCCATTGCCGATGTACTCCTCGCCGAAGTTCGCGAGCAGCACCTGTCGGCGGCAGCGCATTGATTCGCAGAATGCAACCAGCGCATCGAGCTTGCGACGCTCCAGCTGCTTGCGTTCCTCGCCAGCCTCGGAGTTCTCGATCATCTGCTTGAGCAGCACCACGTCGCCGAGCCCATGGCACAGCCATGCATCGGCGGGCTCGCCATCGCGGCCGGCGCGGCCAGTTTCCTGGTAATAGCCTTCCAGTGATTTCGGCAGGTCCATGTGCGCGACAAAACGCACGTCGGGCTTGTCGATACCCATGCCGAAGGCGATCGTCGCCACCATCACCACGCCGTCCTCGCGCAGGAAACGACGCTGGTTGGCGGCGCGCGTCTCCGCATCCAGGCCCGCGTGATAGGGCAGGGCGGTGTGGCCGAGTTCGCACAAGGCCTCGGCGGTCTTGTCCACCTTGCGCCGCGACAGGCAATACACGATGCCGGCCTGCCCACGCCGTTCGCCGAGGAAATCGCGCAGCTGGCGCGTGCCGTTGTCCTTCTGCACGACGTTGTAGCGGATGTTGGGTCGGTCGAAGGAACTGACGAAGCGGCGCGCGTCCTCGAGCTGCAGGCGCTCGGCGATCTCGGCCTGCGTCGGCGCATCGGCGGTGGCGGTGAGGGCGATGCGCGGGATGCCGGGCCAGCGTTCGTGCAGGATCGTCAGTTCGCGGTATTCGCGACGGAAATCATGGCCCCATTGCGACACGCAGTGCGCCTCGTCGATGGCGAACAGCGCGACTTTGCTGCGGTCGAGCAAGGACAGGAATCGCGGCGTGAGCAGGCGCTCCGGCGCGACGTAGAGCAGGTCGAGCTCCCCGGCCAGCAACGCGGTTTCCACGCGCGCGGCCGATTGGGAATCGAGCGATGAATTGAGGAATTCCGCACGCACGCCGAGCTGGCGCAAGGCTTCCACCTGATCCTGCATCAATGCGATCAGCGGGGAAACCACGATGCCCACGCCATCGCGCAGCAGCGCGGGCACCTGGTAGCAAAGCGACTTGCCCGCGCCGGTCGGCATCAGCACCAGCGCGTCGTTACCTCCCGCGACGTGTTCGATGATCTCGCCCTGCGCACCGCGGAAGGCGTCGAAGCCGAAGATGGTCTTGAGTTTGTTCAGGGCGACGGACATGCGCCAAGGGTAGCAAGGGCGTCAAGTGCGGCGATGCGGGGACGGCGCATTGGCGTGTAGGAATTAGCTTCTCCTTCTCGCTCCTGGAGAAGGTGGCACACAGTGCCGGATGAGAGCGGGAAAATGACTGGCTGAAGAGCGTTCCATATGCCAGTCACTTCCCGCCCTCATTCGCCCTTCGGGCACCTTTGCCCCGCGCCCCGGCCTCCGCGGACATCGCTCAGGCGTTCGGTGCTGTCCGAGCTAGTGGCTCGCAAGCGCAGCCTTTCACCCCGAGGGCGAAGGGAAAAGCCCGCCTATGAAATCGGTTACTGCAGCAGCGACCTCAACATCCATGCGTACTTTTCATGCGTCTGCAGACGCTGCGTCAGCAGATCCTCGGTCGGCGCGTCATCGGCGTCGTCGGCGATGTCCAGCACCTTGCGCGCGGTGCGG
>JALYOU010000194.1 GCA_030856725.1 Pseudomonadota bacterium | reverse complement strand
CGCACGCGCGCTGGGAGCCGCAGTCGCGCATGCAGAAACCAGTCGCGGCCACGGGACGCGGGGTCGGCTTCGCGTTGCGCACTCTCTTCTTTGGCATCGCCTGGGTGTTCGTGCGTCTGTGGCGCGGCATCGGCGCAGTAGTCGGCCCGGTGATGCGCAAGGCCAGCGACGTCGCGATGGCGCCGTACGGACGTGCCGAACGCGGCTACCTGCGACTGCTGCCCGCCGCGTTGCTCCGGCCGAAGTTGGTGCTGCTGGTCGCAGGTGGCGCGTTCGCGCTAGCGTTGCTGATGGTGCCGATGCTCGGCGCGGACCTGATTCCGCAACTGGCGCAGGATCGTTTCGAGATGACCGTGAAACTGCCGCCCGGCACACCCTTGCGCGAGACCGATGCGGTGGTGCGCGAGTTGCAGCAGAAACACGGCAAGGACGAAGGCATCCGCGCGCTGTACGGCGTCAGTGGCAGCGGCACGCGACTCGATGCCAGCCCGACCGAAAGCGGCGAGAACATCGGCAAGCTCAGCATCGTGATGGCCGATGGCGGTAGCGAGGAATTCGAAGCGGAGCAGACCGAACGCCTGCGCGCATCGATGGCGAAATACCCGCAGGCGCGCGCCGATTTCAGCCGACCGGAACTGTTCAGTCTTTCGACGCCGCTTGAAATCGAAATCCGTGGCGAAGACCTCGGCACCATCGAGGCAGCGGGCCGCAAGATGGCCGGGTTGCTGCGCGACAACGCGCACTACACCGATGTCAGCTCGACGGTGGAGCAGGGCTTCCCCGAAATCCAGATCCGCTTTGACCAGCAGCGTGCTGCCGCGCTCGGTTTGACAACGCGGCAGATCGCCGACGTGGTGGTAAAGAAAGTGCGCGGCGAAGTGGCCACGCGCTACAGCTTCCGCGACCGCAAGATCGATGTGCTGGTGCGCGCGCAGGAAACCGATCGCGCATCGCTCGACGACATCCGCAATCTCATCGTCAATCCCGGCAGCAGCCGACCAGTGCGGCTGGCGTCCGTTGCCGAAGTCGTATCGGCACTGGGCCCGAGCGAAATCCATCGCGCCGACCAGGTGCGTGTCGCGGTCGTGTCGGCGAATCTGCGTGACATCGACCTCGGCAGCGCGGTGCAGGAAGTGCAGTTGATGGTCGCCGAACAGCCACTTGGTCCCGATGTCGGCATGCACATCGGCGGGCAGGGCGAAGAGCTGGCTGGTTCCGTGCGGTCGTTGCTGTTCGCGTTCGGACTGGCGATCTTCCTCGTGTATCTGGTCATGGCGTCGCAGTTCGAATCGCTGCTGCATCCGTTCGTGATCCTGTTCACCATCCCGCTCGCATTGGTGGGTGCGGTGCTGGCCTTGCTGTTGACTGGCTCGCCGATCTCGGTGGTGGTGTTCATCGGCCTGATCCTGCTGGTCGGCCTCGTCGTCAAGAACGCGATCATCCTGATCGACAAGGTGAACCAGCTGCGCGAAGCCGGCACGCCCAAGCGCGAGGCCCTGGTCGAAGGCGCGCGCTCGCGCCTGCGGCCGATCATCATGACGACGCTGTGCACGCTGTTCGGCTTCCTGCCACTCGCGCTGGCCTTCGGCGAAGGCGCGGAAGTGCGCTCGCCAATGGCGATCACGGTGATCGGCGGCCTGTTGGTGTCCACCTTGCTGACACTGGTGGTGATCCCTGTGGTGTACGACCTGCTCGATCGCCATTCCGACGAGTACTACGCGGAACGCGCGCGCCGGCAGCGACAGGATGCCGCGGAAGCGGCGACGTTGATCGAGCACGACCAGGACCCCTTGCACGATGACGGCCCGGCAGGCGAACGCGCATGAGTGTTGCCGAATTCAGCATCAAGCGGCCGGTCACCACGATCATGTTGTTCGTGTCGATGGTGGTTGTCGGCGTGATCGCCGCAGTGCGCCTGCCACTGGAGGCGATGCCGGACGTGTCGGCGCCATTCCTGTTCGTGCAGGTTCCGTACAGCGGCTCCACGCCGGAAGAAGTCGAGCGCACCATCCTGCGTCCTGTCGAGGAAACGCTCTCGACCATGACCGACATCAAGAGCATGCAGGGCAATGCCACTGCCGAAACGGCGACGGTGTTCATGATGTTCTCGGACTGGAGCCGCGACGTCGAGATCGCCGCCGCCGAAGCACGCGAACGCATCGACGTGATCCGCGCCGAGTTGCCGGACGACCTGCAGCGTTACTTCGTCTGGAAGTGGTCCACGTCCGACGAACCGGCACTGGAATTGCGGTTGAGCAGTCAGTCCGATCTCACCCGCGAATACGACCTCATCGACCGCGAGTTCAAGCGCCGCCTCGAACGCATTCCGGGCGTCGCCAGCGTCGCGGTGGAAGGCGCATCGCGCAACGAAGTCGAGATCGCGATCGACCCGGACCGGCTGACCGCGCATGGCCTGAGCTTGAACGAACTCACCACGCGATTGCGCGCGGTGAATTTCTCCGTATCGGCGGGGCAAATTGACGACGGCGGCCGCCGCCTGCGTGTGCAACCGGTGGGCGAACTCACCGACCTGCAGCAGCTGCGCGACCTGGTCATCAACGACAATGGCGTACGCCTCGGTGACATTGCCGACGTCCGGCTCAAACCAGAACGCATGAGCTACGGCCGCAGGCTCGACGGCCGTCCTGCAGTGGGCCTGGACATCTTCAAGGAGCGCGACGCGAATCTGGTCGAAGTGTCGCGCAACGTGCTGGCCGAAGTCGAAAAAATCCGTGCCGATCCTGTCGTGCGCGACATCAGCGTCGAAGTCACCGACGATCAGGGCGACAGCGTCATCAAATCGCTGCTTGGCCTCGCTGAAGCCGGCGCGATTGGCCTGTTGCTGTCCATCGGTGTGCTGTATTTCTTCCTGCGTCACTGGCCATCGACGTTGATGGTGACGCTGGCGATCCCGATCTGCTTCACCATGACGCTCGGCTTCATGTACTTCGCTGGCGTCACGCTCAACGTGTTGACGATGATGGGCTTGCTGCTGGCGATCGGCATGCTGGTCGACAACGCCGTCGTTGTGGTTGAAAGCATCTACCAGGAACGCGAGAAGATGCCGACCCAGCCCAAGCTGGCGTCGATCATCGGCACGCGCCACGTCGCGATTGCGCTTTCCGCCGGCACGCTGTGCCACTGCATCGTGTTCGTGCCGAACCTCTTTGGCGAACGCAACATGATCAGCATCTACATGGGCCAGATCGCGATCACCATCTGCGTGTCGCTGCTAGCCTCGTGGCTGGTGGCGGTGAGCCTGATCCCGATGATTTCAGCACGTTTGAAGATGCCGCCGGCCGTGAACGCAAGTGAGGGCATCATCGCGCGCATGCAGCGCCGTTATGCGGGCTTCCTGCGCTGGACGCTGGATCATCGCGGCTGGAGCGTGCTCGGCATCCTGCTGGTCGTCGCCATCAGCGTGGTGCCATTCAAGTTGACCAAGATCAACATGTTCGGCGGTGACGAGGCCGGCGAGGTCGATATCTTCTACCAATGGAAGGGCGCGTACACCAAGGAACAGATGTCAGACGAGGTGCTCAAGATCGAAAACTACCTCGACACCAACCGTAAACGCTTCGGCATCGAACAGGTGTTTTCGCGCTACAGCGAACAAGGCTGGGCGCGCACCGACATCAAGTTCGATACCAAGGATGTCAAGGCGATCAACGCAACGGTCGAAATCATCCGCAAGGAACTGCCGAAATCCGCACGCGCTACCATCGGCATCGGCGATGAAGGCGGGCAGGGCGGCGAAGGCGGGCAGGGTGGCGAGAAGATCGACGTGCGCCTGATCGGCGATTCGACCCAGACGCTGGCCGAGCTGGCCGACGACATCGTGCCGATCCTTGCGCGCCGCAAGGAGCTGCACGACGTACGTGTGGATGCGGGCGATCGCAACAGCGAATTGTCCGTGCGCGTGGATCGCGAACGCGCGGCGGCGTTCGGCTTCAGCGCCAATGACGTGGCCAGCTTCGTCGGTTTGGCATTGCGCGGCGCGCCGTTGCGCGAGTTCCGCCGTGGCGAAAGCGAGGTGCCTGTCTGGGTGCGATTTGCAGGCGCTGAGAATTTCGGTACCGAGGACATCGCCAGCTTCACCGTACGAGCGCCCGATGGCCGCACCGTGCCGCTGTTGGCGATGGTGGATGTTTCGGTGCAGCCGGCTGCATCGCGCATCCAGCGTACCAATCGCCAGACCACGCTGACCATCCAGGCCAATGTCGGCGACAAAGTCACCATGCCCGAGGCACGCAAGGCGATGGAAGACACGCTGAAAGGCGTCAGCTTCCCGGCCGGGTACGCGTTCACGTTCGAGGGCGGCCAGTTCATGGACGACGACGAGGCAATGGGGCAGATGTTCTTCAACCTCATCATCGCGCTGGTGATGATCTATGTGGTGATGGCGGCGGTGTTCGAGTCGCTGTTGTTCCCGGCGGCGATCATGAGTGGCGTGGTGTTCTCGGTGTTCGGCGTGTTCTGGCTGTTCTGGCTCACCGGCACCGAGTTCAACATCATGGCCTTCATCGGCATCCTGGTGCTGATGGGCGTGGTGGTGAACAACGGCATCGTGATGGTCGAGCACATCAATAATCTGCGACGGCGTGGCTTGTCGCGCACCGATGCATTGGTCGAAGGTAGTCGCGAGCGCTTGCGCCCGATCCTGATGACGATGGGTACCGCGATTCTGGCGATGGTGCCGATCGCCATCGGCAACACGCAGATGGCGGGCGACGGACCTTCATATTTCCCCATGGCCCGCGCCATCGCTGGCGGCCTCGCATTTTCCACGCTGACTACGCTTGTGTTCTTGCCGACGATTTACGCGATGCTCGACGACATGAGTCATGGCACGACGCGCCTGTTGAAGCGCGCGCGTGGCGTGCCGCAGGGTGGTGTGCTGGCAACCTCCAGCGCCGATTGAGCTTGTGTGGTTGAGAATCGATTCGCAGTGCCTGTTTTTCGTTGGAGCGACTTCAGTCGCGAGCTTTTACCGGAATGGAAACCGTCCCAGTGCTCGCGGCTGAAGCCGCTCCTGGAAAAGCATGAACTTCGCTTTGCATCAGCCGATCAATTTCCCCAGCATCCGCGCACCGCCCATCCACACACCGATCGCGGTGCCCAGACTGGTCAGAAAAAAATTCAGCAGCACTCGAGCGACGCGATTGCGCCACCAGCCCTTCATCGTCTGCACGTCATCGCGCAGCGCCATGAAGTCAGCATAGGTCGGCTTGCGCACCCAGGCTTCAACGAGTGCACTGACGGTGCCTGAGGCAAGCGCGGGATGCAGCGGGGTCAGCGGCGAGGCGACGAATGCGGCGAGGATGCTCAAGGGATGCCCGCCTGCCAGAAGGCAGCCGAGTGCGCCAAGCCCGCCTGTCAGCAGTACCCAGTACAGCATCAGGTCAGCGCCCACATCCACGCCCCCACGCCAGAAACCCCATGCGAAACCACCGATAACGAAGGCGGAAAGCACGATGGTGAACCACGGCACGGATGATTTTTCCGGCGTGGCGTCGAGTTCTTCGCGGATCACCTGCGGCGGACGCGTTTCCTCACGCAGGTGCTTCGCCAGGCCCTGCAGATGTCCGGCGCCCACCACGGCCAGCACCTCGCGCGCCTGACCGGATGTTTCGCGCAACTTCGCCGCCATATAGCGATCGCGCTCGGCAATGATCGCCTCGTAAAGCTCGGGCGTCTGCTCTGCGAATTCGCTGAAACTGGCTTCCAGCAGGTCGCCCTGCTTGAGTTTCTCGATGTCCTCTTCGCCGACCTCGTCGTTTGCGAACAGGCCGGCGAACAATCCCGCGCTCAACTTCGCACGGCCCCAGAAGCCGAGGCTGTTCAACGCACGCTTGAACGTGAGCCCCACATCGCGGTCGATCAGATGCACAGGTAAACCAAGCGCCTTGGCATCCAGCGCGGCGGCCTTCAACTCGGCGCCCGGCTCGATGCCCAGTTGTTCGGCGAGACGCCGCTGGTATGCGGCCAGGCCGAGGTTGACCGCGAACAACGCGGTCTTGCCCTCGCGCAGCACCTTGACCAGATCGAGTTTCGCCAGCGCATCCGGATCGGTCAGCGACTGCAGCCGCTGTGCATCGAGTTCGATCGCGACCGTATCGAAAGCACCGCTCGCAATCGCCGCTCGCACCGCGTCGACACTGGCCTTCGACACATGCGCAGTCCCCAGCAGCGTGTAGCGCACGCCGTCGCGCTCGACCATGGCGTGCGGTTGACCTGCGATGGCGTTGTCGGAAGAGGGAGCTGCGTTGTCGGTGGTCATCGATGCGTTCGTGCTGCTGCGGTTGCGGCCGCATGCAAGTGGCGGCCGCGCAGCATAACTTCTTTACGCAAGCGGCTTGCCGCTCACGCAAACCCGTAGGGCAGGTTGGGCGACGACACCACGCGCTCGCCCACGGCCTCGCCGCGCAGGAAGCGCAGTGCGGCGACGATGACGCCCTGGTCGTCGGCGATGCGGCTGTGGCCGAGCCCCCGGGTGCTGAGCAGGCGCGAGTCGTGCCAGAAACGTGCGTAGCGTTCGCCTTCCGACCACGGCACTTCGCGATCCTCGACGTCATGCACGATGAGGGCGGGACGTCCGATCACGGGCGCATTGTTGTGCGCCTGCAACTCGCCCACATCGAAGCGCATGGTCTGCTCGAACAATGCGAACATGCGCCGGCCGACGTGATTTCCGAGCCACAGGAAGCGGGAAAAACGCTCGACCGCAGCCAGCGGGTCGGCAGCCGGCGCGATCAGCACGGCACGTTCGGCGATCAGTCCTCGGGCCAGGGCGAGCGCGGTTGCCGCGCCGCCCAACGAGTGTCCGATGACTGCCGACGCCGGGCCGAAATGACGCGCGACCGCCATCAGGTTGCAGGTGAAATCCGGCAGCGTCGTGTGCGTGCCACCGCTCTTGCCGTGCGCCGCCTGGTCGAAGGCGACAACGGCATATCCGGCCTGCTGCAATGGCGCGATCCACGCGGCGATCCGCGTGCCATGGCTCGACCAGCCGTGTGCGAACAGGACATAAGGTTGTGAGTGCGGATCGCCCCAGGCATAGACGTGGATGCGGGTGCCGTCGACATCGAGATTGGTTTCGTCCGCGTCCAGCGTCGGGGCCGCCAACGCGCGTGCGCGTGACGATCCGAACGGTTTGGTAAAGAGAAGACCGGCCTTGCGTGCAATCACATCTGGCGCAAACCGCCCGCCCAGCAGGAACCCGATCCGTAGCGCGTACAGCGAAACAACGTGGCGAACGATCGTGCTAATCCTGGTCGAGTTTTTCGTCATGGCAGCGCCTCTGATGAAGATCGGTAGTGATGTTGCGGCTGGAACTACGGTGCGTGCGCCGACAGCCAGCGTTCGACGGCGGTTTCGCCGAGCTGGCGTGCCTGCTCGTAGCCGAACAACCCGGCTTCGTGGTGGACGGCAAGCGGTAACGCGTACAACTCGAACGCGTACTGACGGGTGTCGCCGGCGCGCAGGTGACCGCAATCGATCGACAGCTGTATCGCGCGACGCAGCATGTCGCGCCACCGTTGTTCGTTGAGCAGCACCTGGTCGCGCAGGAGACCTGGCCGATCGTCGTACTCGGAGACTGCACCCATCAGCACGCAGCCACCGGCATTGCTGCGAATCCAGTCGAACCAGTTGTCCATGATGGCGCGCAGGCGCGGCAGGCCGCGTTCCTTCGACAGGGCAGGGACCAGAACGCCTTCGGCAAAACGCGCGGCTGCCGATTCGATCACGGCCAGCTGCAAATCCTCACGCGAACCGAAATGGGCGAAGACGCCGCTCTTGGACATGCCCACCGCCTGCGCCAATGGACCAATCGAGAGGCCTTCGACACCGGAGAAGCGGGCAATTTCGTAGGCCCGGTCGACGATGGCGTCGCGGGTTGCGGAACCTTTCGGGGTGGCGGTCAGGGCGGACATGGCCGATCAATAGCACGACCGTTCGTTTTAAAGAATGCCGTTCGTCGGCACGCCCGGGCGTGCGTCAATCCCGGTAGCGCTTCAACAAATCCCCGTAAGCATCGATCCGCCGGTCGCGCAGGAACGGCCAGATTCGGCGCACCTGTTCGCTGCGGTGCAGGTCGACCTCGGCCATGAGGATCTGGGGCTGGTCACCGGCTTCAGCCAGGAACTCACCCTGTGGCCCGACGACGTGGCTCGATCCCCAGAAGTCGATACCTGCCGCACCCACCGGGGACGCCTCATGTCCAATGCGGTTGCACGACAACACCGGCAATCCGTTGGCGACCGCATGGCCGCGATGACTCAGGATCCATGCGTTGCGCTGGCGATCCTTCTCCGCCTGCTCATCGGTCGGATCCCAGCCGATCGCGGTGGGATACAGCAGCAGCTCCGCCCCGGCCAGCGCCATCAAACGCGCGGCCTCGGGATACCACTGGTCCCAGCACACAAGCACGCCGAGGCGCCCGACAGAGGTGTCGATTGGATGAAAGCCGAGATCGCCCGGGGTGAAGTAGAACTTCTCGTTGAAGCCCGGATCGTCGGGAATGTGCATCTTGCGGTACTTGCCGGCGATGGATCCGTCGCGTTCCAGAACGACCGCGGTGTTGTGGTACAGCCCAGGGCCACGGCGCTCGAACAACGAACTGACCAGCACGATGCCGTGCTGCTTGGCGAGCTGGCCGAGACGCTCGGTGCTCGGACCGGGGATGGCCTCCGCCAGATCGAATTCGCACACGTTCTGGTGCTGGCAGAAGTACGCCCCGTTATGCAGTTCCTGCAGCAATACCAGTTTCGCGCCGCGCCTCGCCGCTTCACCTACACGCTGCTCGATCACCGACAGGTTCGCGTCGGTGTTGCCGCTACCTTGATCGGTGACGGCGCGTTCCTGGATCAGTGCGACGGGGAGGGTGCGCTTGCTCATGGTGTCTGTCCGATTGACCGGGTAGGGCGGGTTTTTAACCCGCCGGCTTTGCGGTGACTCTAAAAAGGCGGCTAAAAGTTCGACGTCTCGATGGCGGGGAAGGCGGGTTGATACCCGCCCTAATCAAACATTGCGACCGTATCCGCATGTTCGCCGTGATAACGGCCAGGCTCAATTTTTACGCCGCGACAACACCTTTCGGCAACTGCATCGTGATGCAATGCAGGCTGCCGTTCTGCCAGATGAGTGAGCGGCACGGGATCTGGACGATGTCGCGACCCGGAAATGCGTTTTCAAGCACCGCAGCAGCGGCTGCATCGGCATCGTCGCCGTAGGCTGGGATCAGCACCGCGCCGTTGATGATGAGAAAATTGGCATAACTCGCGGCCAAGCGGCGACCGCCATCCACAATGGGATTTGGCCAAGGCAAGGGAAACAGTCGGTACGGCTTACCTTCACGCGTGCGCAGCGCCGCGATTTCGTCCGCCATCGCTTTCAATTCCGCGTAATGCGAATCGGCTAGGTCGTCGCAGGCCTGGAACACGATCGCATCGCCGGGCGCAAAGCGGGCGAGCGTATCGATGTGTGCATCGGTGTCGTCGCCTTCGAGGTAGCCATGCTCGAGCCACAACACGCGATCCTGCACGAGCCAGTTCGAGAGCTTCGTGTCGAGTTCATCGCGACTGGCATGCGGATGACGTTCATGCAGGCATTGCCATGTGGTGAGCAGCGTGCCGGCGCCGTCGGTTTCGATCGCGCCGCCTTCCAGCGCAAAGTCAATGGATTGCGTCGTTGCATCATCGAACACGCGCTGCGACGCCAGCGCGTCAATGATCTGATCGTCTCGGCTTGCCGCAAACTTGCCGCCCCAGCCGGTGAAGCGGAAATCGAGCAGACGGAAGCCCCCCGGGCCCTGCAAGCTGATCGGACCAGAATCGCGCAGCCAGGTGTCATCGTATTCGACTTCGACGAATCGCACTTTCGACAGGTCGACCCGTGCGGAGCGCAATCGCGCTTCGGCATAGATCTGCAGATCCGCATCCGCCACGCAGATGACGACGCGCTGGTAGCGCGTGATCGCGTCGACCAGTGCGATGTAGGTGTCTTCGATCTCGTCCAGGCGTTCGGCCCAGTCGGTCTCGCCATGCGGCCACGCGATCAGCACCGCGGACTGGGGTTCCCACTCCGCGGGGAAACGCACGCTGTCAGGCATCAACGAATAGCCGGCTTGGGGCCGATCTCGTTGGCGTCGGATTTGTTGGCGACTACGTCGATTACCTTGGTTTTTTCGAAATACACGGTGAACGCGGGGTACATCCAGCGGTTGATGGTCGGCCATTGCCTTTTCTGGCCGCCGCGCGGATCGAGGCGGCTGGTCGGAGCGCCGAAGCGGGCTTCTACCTGGCCCATGTTCATGCCGCGTGTCGGCATGGCCGCGCGCGGTTCTTCCTGGACGCGTTCGACCAGCAAGGTCTCGGCCGATGCGGCGCCGGCAAAGGCGAACAGGGCCAGCAGGGGGACTGCGCACAGACGACGGATCATGGCGATGACTCCTCGGGTGAGGGGGCGATTGTATTCAGAAGCGGTGAAGCGTAAGCGAGCCTGAAGGGTGGGGCCCGGCCCAACACCGCGAGATCGTGTCGAAGAGCGGTGGGCCACGCCCCACCCTACGCCATCGTCACGTCACCAAAGAAGAAGGCCGCACTGGGCGGCCTTCGTCATGTTGCATCCGGCAAACCTGCGCTCAGCGCTGGCGGGCCTTGAAACGCGGGTTGCTCTTGCAGATCACGAAGACCTTGCCGCGACGGCGAACCACCTTGCAGTCGCGGTGACGGGCCTTCGCCGACTTCAGGGAGGACAGGAC
>JALYOU010000185.1 GCA_030856725.1 Pseudomonadota bacterium | reverse complement strand
TAGAACTCGCCCGGATGCATCCGCGCCGGCACCAGGAAATCGCGCGCGCCTTCGGGCGTGGCCTTGGTCAGGATCGGCGTTTCGATGTCCTGGAAATCGCGCGCGTCCAGCCAGCGGCGCAAGGCCTGCACCAGCTTGATGCGGGTGCGCATCATCTTCTGCATTTCGGGACGGCGCAGATCGAGATACCGATAACGCAGGCGAGATTCCTCGCCCGGATTCTCGTGCGCATGGAAGGGCAGCGGCTCGGCTTTGTTGAGCACTTCGATGCTGGTTGCCACCACTTCAACCTGCCCGGTCTTGATCCTGTCGTTGACCGCATGCCTGGCACGCACCGTGCCTGTCACCCGCAGACAGTCTTCGTAACCGATCCGCGCCGCCGCGGCGACGACTTCCGCGTTACCGGCGGTATTCGCATCTGATTCGGCCACGATCTGCACGATGCCTTCGTGGTCGCGCAGGTCGATGAAACACAAGCCGCCAAGATCGCGCGCGACATCGGCCCAGCCGCACAAGGTCACGGTTTGACCGATCAGCGCGGCGTCTATGAGGCCGCAAAAGTGGGTACGCATGAATGCTCCATAAGGTGCGCGATCCGGCAGCGGCCGGAAACACGTCATTTTAACGGGCGCTGGATGTTACTTGCGCCGTTAGTTTTCTGTTGCGCTCACCCGACCACCCTGCCAACCCACCTGAGGGAAAAGTGATGATCAGATTGCTGAAACCGTTGTCGCTGGCCACGCTGTCACTTGGTTTTTGCCTGGCCACCCTCGCAGCGCCTGCCGCCGCGCAGCAGTCGCGTGCTTACGCGCCGGAAGACCTGCACAGCCTGTCCTATCAAGACCAGGTCCGGGTCATCAGCCTGGAATATTCGGAACAATCAAACGGAGGCCGCATCCCGGATGACCAGTTGCGCTTCTATATCGACCAGATCAACCGCTCGACTTGGACCTTTAGTCAGGTCAAGGCCGACATCGCCAAATCGTTAGCCCGGAACCCCGGGGTCGACCCGCCCCAGTTGCCGGGCGACAACATCCGCTGCGAGAGCGTCGACGGGCGCGCGCAAAGTTGCCGTACACCGTGGCCTGGCCATTCGCGCCTTGCCCGGCAACTGTCGAACGCGGCGTGCGATGAAGGTCGGACCTGGAATTCGCAGCGGGGAGTCGTCTACGTGGATGAGGGTTGCCGCGCAGACTTCGCGCCGGCCGCCGTCACCACGCCTACTCCGGGCACCTTCCGCTGCGAAAATGTCGGCTCGCGTTACAACACCTGCGCCGCGCCATGGCGTGGCCAGTCGCGGCTGGGACGGCAGTTGTCCACCACTCCGTGCATCGAGGGGCGCAGTTGGGGGTCCACCGCCGGCCACGTATGGGTTGCGCAAGGTTGTCGCGGTGAGTTCATTCAGGCCGCCAACACCCTCCCGAAATACTCGGTGACCTGCGTGAGTCCGGGCGGCCCGATTCCAACCACCTGTGCCTGGGACCGCAGCAAGGGCCGCCCCTACGTGGCGCAGCAGCTCTCAAAGGCGCGTTGCATCGAAAAAGTGACTTGGGGCTACAAGCCAAAAAGTGGCGTGTGGGTCAGCGCGGGGTGCCGGGCACGCTTCGGCGCGCGTTAAGAACTGAAGGTCAGCAAGACCTGATGGTCACGGGGTATCGGCGGCGGGCTTCTTCGCCGCCGGTGCCGGCTTGGCGACCGACTTGGGCTCCGATGCGGACTCTGCCTTCTTTTCCGTCGGCTTGTCCGCTGGCTTGACGTCGACACCTGTCGTAGCTGCCGTGGCCCCTTCAACCTTTTCCGTCAGGTTGCGTTTGCGGTCGCCGTCCTTTTTGAAATCGGTCTCGTACCAGCCGCTGCCGGACAGCCGGAACGATGGCGCGGTGATCTGCCGCTTCACCGCATCGACTCCGCATTCCGGACATGCATCGGGCTCGGGGTCGGAAAGTTTTTGCAGGCGGTCGTAGTGATGACCGCAAGCGGTACAGGCAAACGCGTAAATCGGCATGGTCGATCGATACTGGTTGAAGCGTGCCTGCATTCTGGGGCCTGCGGCAGTCGAATCAACCGCGCAGTGCCCAAAGCCGCTCGTCATTCCGCGAAGGCGGGACTCCAGCGACTGTGGATTTGAAAGCTTAAGGTCGCTGAATTCCCCCTTCGCGGGAATGACGGGCTGTTTTTCTGGATTCTGAAGAGTCGTTTTATTCATCGCCCCACGGCGGAGAAGGCGGCGCAACAGGCCTGGTCAAATCGAATTCGACCTGGAACAAACGTCCGCCCGGCCGCGACAGCTCGTAGACGAAGGTCTTGCCCGGCGTCACGTCCATCGCCCAGGTATTGGTCACCGACGCCGCCGACCCTTCGCGCTGGAACAACGCGATTGATTCGGCATCCACCGGGAACGTCTGGCGCAGCGCCGTCCCGGGTGCTGAGGTATCGCCGCCGTACATGGTTAGCTTGTCGTCGCTGCCGTCCTCGTGGCGGTGATCGTGCTTCAGCCGCAGCCCGCCGGCAGTGCGTGTCAACACCCATGTGCGCGAGCGGTTGTCCCCGACATGAAAGGGGATGCGCAGCACGTCATCGCTACATTCGCGGATGTGCATCGTGAGTACCTTGCCTGCAAAGGGACTGCTCGTGGGCGGCGGCGTGTCGACTTTGACGCGCCCGGTGTAGGCCTTGCCGCACATCGATTTGAGTTCGGTGAAGAAAGCATCGGCAGGACGTGCTGTTTTCGGCGGTGCCGTGCTTGCACACGCTGAGAGCGTCGCGACCAGCGTTACGAGAATGACGGAGCGTATTTTCATGGGCACACCATTAGTGACGTGTTTCGCTGCAAACAAATGCGTGTCGGAGCGATATGCATCGGCAAACGCGGTGTCGTAGCCCGAGTGGAATGCACTTGGTCTAGGTTCCAATCGGAGTCAAGCCGCGTCTGCTTCATAAAGTGCAAGCAACTCCGACTCCGCCAATTGCAGGTCGTTCTGCAATGCCGTCTGCTGGCGGCCGACATCCGCCGCTCGCGTGCCGCCATCGGCATACAGCTTGGGATCGGCAAGTTCGGTTTCGAGGCTGGCAAGCGCCGCTTCCAGTTCCGCGACGCGCGCTTCGGCTTTCGCGAGTTTGTGTGGATTGAGCTTCGATGCTTTCTTCGGCGCAACA
>JALYOU010000170.1 GCA_030856725.1 Pseudomonadota bacterium | reverse complement strand
AAATCAGCACGCGGCCCTTTCAACTCGTGACCGGACGTGTCTGGCGCGGCAGCGCGTTCGGCGGCGTCAAGGGTCGCACGCAGTTGCCGGGGATGGTGGAGCAGGCGATGCAGGGCGAGATCGACCTGGATCCGTTCATCACGCATGAGTTACCGCTGGAGCGGATCAACGAAGCGTTTGACTTGATGCATGAAGGCAAGTCGATCAGGACGGTGATCCGGTTTTGATGTTTGCTTCCTTCTTCTTCGGGGTGAAGGGCTGCGCTTGCGAGCCACTGGCTCGCGCAGCACTGAACGCCTGAGCGCAGTGCGCGAAGGCCGGGGCGCGTAGCGAGGTGGCGCGCAGCGACGGATGAGGGCGCGCGCCTTACGATCGCCCTGTTCGTGACGTAAACGACGATTTGAA
The DNA here is from genome assembly GCA_030856725.1 of Pseudomonadota bacterium. Lineage (GTDB taxonomy): Bacteria > Pseudomonadota > Gammaproteobacteria > Xanthomonadales > Xanthomonadaceae > JALYOU01. Next base: position 6,790 of record JALYOU010000170.1, on the reverse strand, counting down.
AATCTACACCCCCATCCGCCCTTCGGGCACCTTCTCCCGAGGGGAGAAGGAACAGCAGGAGCACCGCATGCAACGCATCGAACAACACACCTGCTTCGGCGGTAATCAGGAAGTCTGGACACACGCATCCGCCGCACTCGGATGCGAGATGAAGTTAGGCATCTACCTGCCACCGCAAGCCGAAACAACTCCGTGTCCTGTGCTGTACTGGCTCTCCGGCCTCACCTGCACCGAACAGAACTTCATCACCAAGTCCGGCGCGCAACGTTACGCGGCCGAGCACGGCATCATCCTCGTCGCGCCTGACACCAGTCCGCGCGGTGAGGGCGTGGCCGATGTCGAGGGTTACGACCTGGGATTGGGCGCGGGTTTCTACATCAACGCCACGCAGCCGCCATGGTCGCAGCACTACCGCATGTACGACTACGTGGCCGGGGAACTGCCCGCGCTGATCGATGCGTCCTTCCCGAGCAATCGCCTGCGCGCGATCAGCGGCCATTCGATGGGCGGCCATGGCGCACTGGTCGTCGCGCTGAAAAATCCGGGACGTTACCGCAGCGTTTCTGCCTTCGCGCCGATCGTCGCGCCGTCGCAGGTGCCATGGGGCGAGAAGGCGTTTTCCGCCTACCTCGGCGACGATCGCGAGGCGTGGAAAGCGTGGGACGCATGTGAACTCGTGCGTGGCGCTGACGAGCAGCTCCCGCTGCTGATTCACCAGGGCGATGCCGACGAATACCTGGACACGCAACTCAAGCCCGCGCTGCTGCAGACCGCCTGCGGGCAGGCCGGGCATCCGCTGCAGTTGCGCATGCAACCGGGCTACGACCATTCCTACTATTTCATCGCCAGTTTCATCGGCGACCACATCGCCCAACACGCCGCGGCCCTGCACGGCTCTTCGTCCCCTTGAGGGAGGCAGAGCGGGTCATGACGTGTGCAGGATGAAATCCGTGTAGGCGAAGCGACCGTCGCGTAACACCGTTTCGCCGCGCTCGATCTGCAACGCACCCTCGAACATCGGTCCTGCCTGCACGCAGGTGTGGAACTCGCCGTTCTCGCCGCAGGGATCCACCGACGACGGCAATGCGGCAAGCAAGGCCGCATCGAACACGCGGCCACTGAACGATGCATCAAGTTGTTCTGTATCGACGCAGCACAGGTGCGCCTGCAACCCGCCGTCGATCATGTCGCGCGACAGCAACGTGGTGTCGCTGTGGAATAGCGGATACAGCGGCGTCCATCCCAGGCGCGCGCACAAGGCATCGCGGTAGGCCTTGATGTCCTCCAGGAAGAGGTCGCCGAAGGCGATTGTGGCGAGCCCGAGCCAGCGTTTGCGCGCAGTGTCCAGCGCGGAAGCAAACACGCTTTCGTAAACATCATTGCTCGCACGCTGTGGCATGCGCGCCTCGACGACCTCGAGTCCACAGGCACGCGCCTGTGCATGCAGGACATCGACGCGGATGCCCTGCATCGCAATGCGCTCGTATCCTTCGGTGATCGTCGTCACCAGCCCCACGACTTCGACATCGCCGCGCTGCCGCAGGGCGTGCAACGCCCAGGCCGCATCCTTGCCGCCACTCCACGACAGCAGCACGGGTGTTCTCTCTGGAATTGACGTCATGCGATGTGCAGCTTCGCAACGCTCAGGCAGCGGACACATCCCGCAATTCCCACGCGCTGCCCGCGAGCAGCCGCAAACGGTGCTTGAACACGCTGCCGGGAATCGACGTGGTCGCGATCAGGTCGATGTGCAGGTCGTCCTGCTGCCCGGTCACGGTGGCGTTGGGGTCGGTGGCACCGAACGACGCATCGACACCCTCGGGATCGGCCTGCGCCGCGCGCCACCGCTCGAACAGCGCATCGGTGCGCAACGCATCCTGTAACTCCGATGCGAATCCGTCGGCGCCCTGCGATGTGAACGCAAATGCGGCATCACTGCCACGCGCTTTTTCGGGATTGGGCAAGCTCAGGTAATAACGGGTGGCCATCGGACATCCTTGGGTCGGTGTTGTGTACAGCTTACGTGGCGCAGGTTAGGCCAGCGTTTAGGGAGGGTCTGAACAAATCGTTCGAATGTCATTCCCGCTTTCGCGGGGATGATGGCAATTGTTCAGACCTTCTCCAGGCCTGTGCACCTGAAGAAATTCGGCGTCAACGATGGATCCCGACAGGCAACTCCGCGATGCGCCGCATCTCGGGGTCATCAATCGATTGCGGATCACGCAACACTTCCATGGCGAAGCCGTGGACATCGTTGCCCCAGAACAAGGTGTCGTCGATCTGCAGCGTCGGCACGCCGAACACACCGGCGGCCAGCGCCGCATCGGTATTGGTGCGCAAGGCTGCCTTGACCGCATCGCTTGCGGCCACGTCCGCCGTCACGCCCAGCGCTTCCATCACCGGCGCGAGTGCGTCCAGGCTGTCCGCAGCCTGCCCTTCGGCCCAGATGCGGTTGAAGATCGCGTCGATGGCGGCGGGCGTGTTGCCTGCCGCAATGCAGACCCGCAGCGCCGTGATCGGATTGAACGGGTGCGCCGGCGGGAACACCAGCTCGATACCCTGCCGGCGTGCTTGCCACAGCACGTGGCGATACGTGAATTCGCGCTTGCCGGGAATTTCCGCCGGGCCTTTTTGTCCATGCGTATTCAACACGGCCGCGAACAGGATCGGCACCAGCTCCACCGGCTGCTGCGCCGCGAGACCGCGCATCTTCTGCCAATGCAGGTAGGAGAACGGCGAAATGAAATCGAAATACCAGCGCAAGGTCGGCGATGCGGTCATGGGTTCAGTGCCAGAGTCCGAGTATCAGCGCGTACAGCGTGAACTGCAGGAAATGGTAGCCGCTGTCGATCATCCAGAGCTTCACGCTGCGGCCGGCGAACGCGTAATTGATGCCGAAGCTGCTCGCGACCCAGCATATCGCGACCACATAACTCGCGGGCAAGGCATTGGTGAGCTTCGGATTCGGACCGAGAAAAATCGCGAATACCGCCGCGGCGAGAAAGCTCAGCGCAAACGCGGTGCCGAATACCAGCGCCGGATGTCGCTGCGGCGGCGCGTCCGGATCGATGCCGTTTTCCCGGCACCAGGCACGCTTGAACAGCGGCCCATACCAGATGCCGCCGAGTGCAAATGCCGAGAGCGTCGCAGCGATGACTGCCAGCCAGTTGATGTCGGCCATGTCGGATTCCATGCTCCAGTGCAGGTTTGTGCCAGTGCAGGGTTGCAGGATACGCCCGCACCCTACGCGAGCCGGCGCGGTGCGACAATCGCTGGCAACAGAGTAAGAGTGTCTGCGATGAAAGAAAAAGAACAGATCGTCAGTAACTGGTTGCCGCGCTACACGGGCGTGCCACTCGACGGCTTCGGCGAACACATCCTGGTGACCAATTTCGGCGGCTATCTCGGCCATTTCAGCCGGCTCACCGGTGCGGAGATCGTCGGCCACGACAAACCCATGCCCAGCGCCACCGCCGATGGCATCACCATGATCAACTTCGGCATGGGCAGCCCGAACGCGGCGACGCTGATGGACCTGCTCAGCGCGATCATGCCCAAGGCCGTGCTGTTCCTGGGCAAGTGCGGCGGACTAAAGCGCAAGAACGAACTCGGTGACCTGGTACTGCCGATCGCCGCGATCCGTGGCGAAGGCACCAGCAACGACTACATGCCGCCGGAAGTGCCGGCCTTACCGGCGTTCGCATTGCAACGCGCGGTGTCCACCATGATTCGCGACCTCGGCCACGATTACTGGACCGGCACCGTCTACACCACCAACCGCCGCGTCTGGGAACACGACGACGCCTTCAAGGAATACCTCCGCAAGGCGCGCTGCATGGCGATCGACATGGAAACCGCGACGATCTTCGCGGCGGGTTTCGCCAACCGCATCCCGGTGGGTGCGCTGTTGCTGGTTTCGGATCAGCCGATGATTCCGGAAGGGGTCAAGACCGAAGCGAGCGATGCGAAAGTCAGTGCGGAGTTCGTCGAACGGCACATCCAGATCGGGATCGAGGCGTTGAAGCTGATTCGCCGGCATGGAAAATCGGTGCGGCATTTGCGGTTCGATGAGTGACTTCTGCAAAGCGGCCTCCCGAGGGTTATATTTTGTCATTCCGCGCAGGCGGGCGCTTCATAACAGCCGAAGGCTGGTCATCCAGTGACCTTGATTTCAAGGCTTAAGGTCGCTGAGTCCCCGGCTACGCGGGGATCACGATGGTGTTGGCGAAAACGTCTTTCTCATCAGGTAAATGGCATGACGCAGGCCACCCCGTCCGATGTCGTGACTTTCTGGCGCGGCGCCGGCTACGAAACGTGGTTCACGCGCAACGATGCCTTCGATGCGGAATTCCGCGAACGATTCCTCGAGGCGCACTTTGCGTCGGCACGTCGCGAGATCGAACACTGGATGGATAACGCCGATGGCGCGCTTGCGCTGGCCATCCTGCTCGATCAGCTGCCACGCAATGTATTCCGCAAGAGCGCGCATGCATACGCCACTGACCCGCTGGCGCGGCACTACGCGGCACGCGCCGTCGATGCAGGTTTCGATCGCCAAATCGATCCGGCGCTGCGGGTGTTCTTCTACATGCCGTTCGAGCATTCCGAAGACATCGTCGACCAGCAGCGTTCGCTTGCGCTGGCAGGCGCGCTGGACGGGAACTACATGAAGTACGCGCAGCTGCACCACGATGCGATCGCGCGTTTCGGGCGCTTTCCGCATCGCAATCGTGAACTTGGACGCGAAACGACGGCGGAAGAGCAGACCTACTTGGATGCGGGCGGCGGATTCGGGGGCTAGCTGGCTTTTCGTCCCCCAAGGGGATTCCTTCGTGCGTAGCAGCGGCTTTAGCCGCGAGCTCTTGATTCTTCGTTCGGTTGAAGAGCTAGCGGCTAAAGCCGCTCCTACGAAAAGCTAGACTCAATAACGCGCAATGCCCGGGTCAATATCCGCCCACGCATCGATGCCGCCTTCGATGTTGTACACCTCGCGATAGCCGAGCTCGCGGAAATGCTCCGCTGCCTCCGCACTGCGGCTGCCGTGATGGCAGAGGAATGCAAGCGGCGTGTCGTTGGGCAGTGCCTGCAGTGGCGCAAGTCCGTCATCGAGCGTCAGGAACGGCGTGCCGAGCGCTGCCATCGCACGCTCGCTGCCGGGACGCACATCGACGATGCGCAACGACCCGGCGGCAACACGATCGCGTGCATCACCGACGGTAATCGTGTTCACCCGCGGCGGCGCATTCGGATTGTCGATGATCAGGCCGCGACCGCGCGCATCATCGGCCCAGTCGACGGTCAGGCCAGCGGCGCGGCGCGCGCCGGCCAGATCGAACTGCAGGCGGATGCCGTCGCACTCGGACGTGATGGCGCGCGGATCATCCGGAGCCAGGTGCAAGCGCGTACGGAAGCGCGGATCGATGTCGAGCTTGACCACGACTTCGCCACCGGCATCGTCGATGGCCTTGCGCAGCATCTGCGCCGCGGCCGGCGTCAGCGTGATCTGCGGCGGCGTGCGATCCGGCGGCGCCACGCCGAGCAGGCTGTGCAATTCGCCGCTGCTGGCCATCTGCTCGATGATGTCACTGCCACCGACCAGCTCGCCATTCACATACAGCTGCGGAATCGTCGGCCACTGGCCATAGGCCTTGATGCCTTCCCGCATCTCGCCATCAGCGAGAACATCGACATGACCGTAATCGACGCCCAGCGCGTCCAGTGCGCCGATCGCCTTGGCGGAAAACCCGCATTGCGGCGCCTGCGGTTCGCCCTTCATGAACAGCAGCACGTGATGTGCGGCGAACAGGGATTCGATGCGTTGGCGCAGTGCCGTGTCGAGGGACATGAGGGCATTCCGATGCTGGGAGCGCGAATGTTACGCCCACGCGTGCAGGCGCACGTGAGCTGCGTGGCATCATGAACGCATGTCCGAAGCACGCACGGTTGCCGTCGCCGTCCCGCACCGTCCGCCACGTCATCCGCAGCTTTGGCTGTGGTTGATCGGCGCATCGCAGCTCATGGTGATCGCGCTGTGGTGGCGCCATGGCTGGCAGATCGGATTGCTACTGCTGCTGTTGTCGCATCTCGGCATCCTGTGGGGCACGCTATGGCCACAATCGCGCCTGTACAGTCCGGTGCTGACGCGGTTGCCGGTGGACGACAAGCGCGTGTGGCTGACCATTGATGATGGCCCCTCCGACGACACGGCGGCGATTCTCGACCTGCTGGATGCGCATGCCGCCAAGGCGACGTTTTTCGTCGTCGGCGATCGCGCCGAGCAGCGTCCGGACACGATCCGCGAAATCTTGCGGCGCGGACATGCGCTCGGCAATCACAGCGCGTCGCATCCTTCCGCGTGGTTCTGGGCGCTGGGGCCTGGGCGCATGGGCAAGGAGATCGCGCGTTGCCAGGACGTCTTGCAGCGAATCACAGGACACGCGCCCCGCTGGTTCCGCGCGGTGGTGGGGATGTCGAATCCGTTCGTGTCGATGGCGCTCGCGCGGCACGGGCTTGCGCGCGTGGCATGGAGTGCGCGCGGCTTCGATGCAGTGGCGGCGGATGCGCAGGCGGTCGTAAGCCGCATCGAACGGAGTCTGCGGCCCGGTGCGATCGTTTTGCTGCATGAAGGTGCGCGGCATGGACGCAATGTGGAAACGATTGCGTTGTTGTTGCGGCGGCTGGATGCGTTGGGCTACCGAACCGCGCTGCCGGAGTAGTGCCTTTTCTTCTGCTTTCGTAGGAGCGGCTTCAGCCGCGAGCTCTTGATGCCAGCTGCCGGTGAAGCAAAGAG
>JALYOU010000154.1 GCA_030856725.1 Pseudomonadota bacterium | reverse complement strand
GCATCAGGTTGTTGAGCAGCACGCTGGCCCATTCCTTCTTCCAAGTGAACGGAAGGTCGAACGGAAAGCGGTGTTTGATGACGAACTGGTACGCGGGGCCAATGCCGAGCAGCACCGGCGTGCTGCGGTAGAAGCGGTAGCAGAAACGGCGGAACGGTGTCAGCGCCTGGTACTCGGCGACGGTGAGCGTTTCGATATCGCCCATCTCGCGGCGATCGAGGTTGCCGGAGGTGCCGTGGTGCACGGCATGCGTCTTCTTCCAGTAGCCGTAGGGAAACAGCGTTACGAGGCCGAGGCAGCGGCCGACCAGGTCGTTGGCGCGCTGGCTGGCGAAGAATGAGCCATGCCCGCAATCGTGCTGGATGATGAAGGTACGGACATAGAGACCGGCGGTCGGCACGGCGAGCAGCAGCGTCCAGCCGAAGTGCCAGCCTGCGATCACGCTCCAGGCCATCAGCGCCCACAACGCGACGAACGGAACGAGTGTGTTGATGAGCTGCCACATCGCGCGGCCGAGATGCGGCTTGGCGAAAGTCGCGCACAACTTGCGCAGGTTGACGGCGGTGCTGCTGGTGGCGGTGTCGACGGTGGCGGCGCTCAAGAGCATCTCCTGTGGATGGCGATATTGTCGGGATGTAACGCGGTCAGGGCAATGACACACGCGCCAGGATTGCGATGAGCGTTCATCAAAAGACGCCCATGTGTTCACCTGTGATGCGGAGCGGTGCCTTCATTGCGACGACATGAACAGCGAAGGGCAAGAAAGCCTTCACATGCGCCAGCGAGGGGGGTCAAGCGGGCTTGCGCGTAGACTCGGGGCAAGCGTTGCCTGCTGCGGCGTGGAATTCCTGACACCATGTCGGCCACGTGCCTCCTTCCCGTCGACGACGAGCCCGGTATCGATCCCTCCGTCGATTGCGCGCGCTGTGAAGCGATCTGCTGCCGGCTGACCGTCGTGATCCTGCCAGGCGATGCGGTGCCCGATGGCTTGACCATATACGACGATCATGGTCTTGAAATGATGGCGCGCGGCGAAGATGGCTGGTGCGTCGCGCTGGATCTCGACACGATGCGTTGCGGCATCTACGAACAGCGTCCGCAGATCTGCCGCAAGTTCGCCATGGGCGGCCCGTACTGCCGCGCGGAACGGGAAGACTGGCGCGGGCTTGCCGCGGAGATGGCGTCGCCGCAGGCGATACCGATCCTGTTGCGGTGAGCGCTACGCTTGTCGCATGACCGCATGCTCCATGAAATCTTGGCACGTGTATCTGATTGAATGTCGCGACGGCAGCCTCTATACGGGCGTGGCTATCGATGTCGATCGCCGTTATGCGCAGCACGTTGCCGGAAAGGGTGCGCGGTATACGCGTGCGCACCCGCCGGTGCGGTTGCTTGCATGGTTTGCGTGTGCGGATCGTGCGGCGGCGTGTCGTGCGGAGTATGCGATCAAGCAACTTCCGGCGATGTCCAAGCGGGCGTTGTGCGAGAAGCCAGAGCGGTTTGATGAGACGGTTGGAGCAGGGTTAGCGGAGTGACGACGGCCAAGTCGCTGGGTCCCCGCTTGGCCAGCCTTTCCACTGTTGAAAACCGCGGGGATGACGGCGAGGATCACGGGGATAACGGTTAAACGGTCATCGCGTGCGACATCCTGTTCGGAAATCAGTCCGTCGTGCCGTTCGGCAGCAACAGGATCTTTCCATTTCGTTCGCCGCCGGCTGCGGCCGCGACGGCCTGCTTGATCTCATCGATGCCGTAAGTCGCCTGCACCCGCGCGGAAAGTTTTCCGGCGGCGATCAAGCCCGCCAATTCGCCGAACAATGTGGCGCGGCGCTCCGGCGTTGCGGTCTTGTACCACTGCGACAACCAGAAGCCGCGCAGTGTGATGCCGCGGAAGATGAGCGATGCAGGCGAAATCTGGCAGGGCTCGCCGCTCATCGCGCCGTAGTTGACCAGCGTGCCGCCTGCGGCCAGCGATTGCGCGAGATGTTCGGTGGCAGTGCCACCGACCGCGTCGATGCCAAGACGGATGGCTGCACTGTTAGTGACGGCACGCACACGCTTGGCAAGATCGTCGCCATCGACCAGGACAACATCGCCACCCACCTGCTGCACCGCATCGATCGCCGATTCGCGGCGTACGACATTGACCGTCTTCAGTCCATGCAACGCCGCCAGCTGGACCAGGTATCCGCCCACCGCGGAGTTGGCTGCGTTCTGGAGGATCCACTCACCTGGTTGCAGACCGACGAATTCTGACAGGAACAACCGCGCCGTCGGTGGATTCACTGTGATCATCGCGAGCTGCTGCGGATCGACATCATTGGGAAGTGGCACCAACGCGCTGGCATCTGCGATGAGGTGCGTCGTCCATGTGCCGCTGCCGACCGGCAACAAGACGGTTTGCCCGACTTGCAAGCGATCAACGCCGTCTGCGATTTCGATGACGCGCCCGACACCTTCGTTGCCACCAATGGCGGGTAGTGGCGGCAATGCGCCGTACTGCCCGGTCAGCGTAAGCACATCGGACGGGTTGATCGGCGCTGCAAGAACTTCAACCAGGGCTTGTCCATTGGTCAATGGCGGCAGCGTGAATTCGATGGCGTCGATGACGTCATGCGGGACGGGGCCGCGTTGCGAATATACGGCTCGTTTCATGGAAGGCCCGTTGTTGGAAGGAAATCCGTGACTGGGCTCTCATAGGAGCGGCTTCAGTCGCGAGCTCCTCGCGCAGCAGATCAAAAGCTCGCGGCTGAAGCCGCTCCTACGAAAAAAGCAGGGCAGCATGGCCCGACTAGCGTACGCGCTGCAGACGTTTCGCGTTCGCCACCGCGCGCTTGCGTACCGGCGCCATGCCCTTGCTCGCGATCTGCATCGCGGCCGACTGCATCTCGTTGCGCAGCTGCGTGATGTCCGCAGCCGACACGCCACGCGATGCGCTGAACGGCGTCCACCACAAGGCCGATTGCTTGAACGCCATCTGCGTCAGCGTCGTGGCGATCTGCATCTGCGAAGTGATCGCCTGGCTCGCCATCGCCTGCCACGAGTCGGAGAACGCCGTCAGTTTCTCATCGCCCATCGACTTGAACTCGCGGCTGTCGCGACTGTTGG
>JALYOU010000127.1 GCA_030856725.1 Pseudomonadota bacterium | reverse complement strand
AACTCGGACATCTCGCCTCGGCGCTGATGCGTGGCTATCTCGACCAGGTCTTCGTGCATGGTGAAATCCACGCCGATCCGCATCCCGGCAACCTGCTTGTCACCGAAGACGGGCGGCTCGCGTTGCTGGATCTGGGCATGGTCGCGCATGTGCCGCCGAAACAGCGCGAACGCCTGCTGAAACTGCTGTTTGCCGCGGTGGACGGACGCGGCGAGGAAGTCGCCAACGAATCGATCGGCATGGGCACGCGGCTGGAGGACTTCGACGAGGAAACCTTCGTGCGCGAAGTCGGGCAGATGGTAGCGCGTTACGCGGCACGTTCCGGCGCGCAGTCGATGGGCGAAGGCCGGATGATGCTGGACCTCGTCCGCCATGCCACGGCATGCGGCTTGCGCACGCCGCCGGAACTGAGCCTGCTCGGCAAGACCCTGCTCAACCTCGAAGGCGTATGCGCTGCGCTCGATCCCGAAATGGATGTCAAACAGGTGGTCGAGGATCACCTCGAGCATGTGATGCGCAGCCGCCTGCGCAAATCGTTCTCACCGGCCAATATCGCCAGTGAACTGATGGAGATGCAGATGCTGGTGCGCGAAGCACCGCGCAAGGCCACCGAAATCCTCTCGCTGCTCGCCGAAAACCGCATGCAGGTGCGCGTGACCGGGCTTGAGGAATCGCACCTGATGGAGAGCCTGCAGAAGATCGCCAACCGCATCACTGCGGGTGTCATCACCGCTGCATTGATCCTGGCCTCGGCGATGATGATGGACGTGGACAGCAGCAACCGGCTGTTCGGCTATCCGGCGATCGCGCTGGTGTTGTTCCTCGTTGCCGCAGCGCTCGGAATCATCCTGGTATTGAGTGCACTGAAAAGCGATCGCAAGGCGAAGCCGCATGAGGAGCGTGGGCCTCGTTAATGTTCGCATCACGAGCGGCAGTCGACCGCTAATGCTCTATTTCGCAGCCTGTTTTTAATGGCTCGTCATTCCCGCGAAGGCGGGAATGACGAGCGGCTTCTTCTGCTCAATTGCCCGTCCATGCTGAGGTCGAAAGTGGACATCAACCCAGCGCCGCCTCGATATCCTTCGCAATCGACTTCGGTTCATCCGTCGGCGCATACCGCTCGATGACTTCGCCATTTCGTCCGACCAGAAACTTGGTGAAATTCCATTTGATCGCATCGATGCCGAGGAAGCCACCCTTCTCGTCCTTCAACCATTTCCACAGCGGATGCGCATCGCTGCCGTTGACATCGATTTTTGCGAACATCGGAAAGCTCACGTCGTAGGTCAGCGAACAGAAGTTCTTGATCTCTGCTTCATCGCCGGGCTCCTGATGGCCGAACTGGTCGCACGGAAAGGCCAATACCTCAAATCCGCGTGGCCCGTACTCGCGTTCGAGTTGCTCTAGGCCGGTGTATTGCGGCGTGAAGCCGCACTTGGATGCGACGTTGACGATCAGCAGCACCTTGCCTTCATAGTCCGAAAAGGGTTTCGGCTGGCCGTCGATGTCGTTGGCGGTGAAGTCGTAGGCGGTGCTCATGGCGTGTGTCCGTCGAGATGTGGTTCCAGACCTTACCTAAGCGAGCGACGTCTGTGTAGGGTCGGCCTTGGCCCACCACGCCACCTGTGTCTCGCTGGATTAGGACGGTGGGCCGGGCCCCACCTACGCAATGTCATCGCACCGATGCAGCCTGCACCTTGAGTGGGGCGACAAACGGTTTGATGCGGAGCGCTTCATGGATCTCGCTGGGGTAATAAGCCAAGTTGCCCTTGACCACCCGCGCGACCTTGCGGATGAATGCACCAAGACCAAATGGACCCCAGCGTTCGCTGAGGTGACGTTGGTTTGTTTGGTGCTTGGCGATTTCTGGTGCTACTGCTTGCTCGTCGGCTCCGACACCTTGGTCACCACTTCGGCAGTCGCCTCTTCCTTGCCCGCAAGCGCGATGTCGGCGATCGACACGATGCCAGCCAGCTTGCCCTGCGCATCCACCACCGGCACGCGGCGCACCATTTCAGCTTCCATCAGGCAGACGCAATCGCGCAGGCTGGTCTCGGTGGTGACCGTCTTGCACGGGGTGCTCATGGCATCGGCGGCGGTGGAGGCATTGGCGTCGCGGCCTTCGGCAACGATGCGGATGGCAATGTCGCGATCTGTCACCACGCCGACCGGCGTCTTGTTGTCTTTCGACTCGACCACCGGGATCTGGCCGCAGTCGTTGTCGATCATCATCCTGGCGACTTCGCGCAATGGTGTGTCGCGGGTGCAGCAAACCGGGTTTGCGGTCATGACTGAAGTGACATCCATCGTGTGCTCCTTGGGATTTGATTGGCGTGGCGGCGTAGCGGCGTGATGCCGCAATCTGCGCCGGACGCGACACCATGCCGCGTCTTCGGTCGCCAGCATGTGAACCGGTGCGGGGGCTGGACCGAGCGGCCATGGCTTTCGTCATGCGCCCGCTCAGGATGCATCGGGTACGCTCAGCGTTCCGCTGTCACCCTTGGAATCCGCATGAACCACCCGCTCGCCCTGACGCTGGCCGCCATCCTCGGCGCCGCCGCGCCTGCCTACGCACAGACAGATTCTTCCGGAGCCGCCGCTGTGTCCGCCCAAGCCAATCCCCTGTTCATGCCCAGCACGCTGCCGTTGAATTACCCGGCTTTCGACAAGATCAAGGACGCCGACTTTGCGCCGGCCTTCGATCGCGGCATGGCTGATGAATTGAAGGAAGTGCAGGCGATCGCCAACAACCCTGAAAAGCCGACCTTCGACAACACCATTCTCGCGCTTGAAAAAGCCGGACAGCTGCTCGGCCGTGCACGCACCATCTTCGGCAATCTCGACAGCGCCGACACCAACGACGCACGCAAGAAGATCGACGCCGAGTATTCGCCGAAGTTCGCCGCCCACAACGATGCGATCCGGTTGAACCCGAAACTGTTCGCGCGTGTCAAATCCATTTTCGACGCACGCGCCACGCTCGGCCTGGACGCCGTCGGCCTGCGACTGGTCGAGCGCTACCACACCGATTTCGTGCGCGCGGGCGCGAAGCTGTCCGAAGCCGACAAGACGCGGCTCAAGGCGATCAATTCCGAACTCGCGACGCTCGGCACCAAGTTCAGCCAGAACGTGTTGGAGGAGGTAAACGCGTCGGCTGTAGTGGTGGATTCGCGCGAGGAACTCGCCGGCCTGTCCGACGAGCAGATCGCCGCTGCCGCTGAAGCCGCGAAAACGCGCAAGCTAGAAGGCAAATACGTCATCGCGCTGCTCAACACGACCGGGCAGCCGGCCAACACCCAGCTCGACAACCGTGTGTTGCGGGAAAAAATCCACAAGGCATCAGTTGGGCGCGGTAGCCATGGCGGCGCCTACGACAACACCGGCATCATTTCCAAGGTGCTGAAGCTGCGCGCGGAGAAGGCGAAGATGCTGGGCTACGCGACCCACGCCGATTACGTACTCGCCGACGAAACCGCGAAGACGCCGGGCGCCGTCAACAAGATGCTGGCCCAGCTCGCGCCCGCAGCCGTGGCCAATGCCAAGCGCGAAGCTGCCGACCTGCAGGCGATGATCGACCGCGAACAGAAGTCCAAGGGTCAGCCGACGTTCCAGCTGCAGCCGTGGGACTGGTCGTACTACGCGGAGAAGGTGCGGCAGGACAAGTACAACTTCGACGAGTCGCAGCTCAAACCGTACTTCGAAATGAAGAACGTGCTGGAGAACGGCGTGTTTCATGCCGCGACGCAGCTGTACGGCATCACCTTCAAGGAACGCACCGACCTGCCGAGGTACCACCCGGACACCAGCACCTATGACGTGTTCGATGCCGACGGCAAGCAGCTCGCGATCTTCATCGCCGACATGTACGCACGCGAGTCCAAGCGGGGTGGCGCGTGGATGAACATGTACGTGGGCGAATCGGAGCTGCTCAACCAGACACCAGTCATCGCCAACCACCTCAACATCCCCAAGCCGTCGGAAGGCAAGCCGACGCTGATGACATGGGATGAAGTGACGACGATGTTCCATGAGTTCGGCCATGCACTGCACGGCATTTTCTCGGACGTGAAATATCCGTACTACACGATGAACGTGCCGCGCGATTTCGTGGAATTCCCGTCGCAGGTCAACGAGATGTGGGCCGACTGGCCGTCGATCCTCGCCAACTACGCCAAGCACTACCAGACCGGCGAGCCGATGCCGAAGGCTCTGCTGGACAAGGTGATCGCGGCGTCGAAATTCAACCAGGGTTTCGCCACCACCGAGTACCTCGGCGCGGCGATGCTCGACCAGAGTTGGCACCAGATCCCGGCCGACAAGATTCCGGATGCATCCGGCGTGATCGCGTTCGAAGCCGCCGCGCTCAAGCGCAACGGCACCGACTATGCGCCGGTTCCCCCGCGTTACCGCACACCGTATTTCAGCCACATCATGGGCGGCTATTCGGCCGGTTACTACGCCTACATCTGGTCGGAAATCCTCGACGCCAACACCACGCAGTGGATCAAGCAGAACGGCGGCCTGACGCGTGCGAATGGGGATCGCTTCCGCCAGACGCTGCTGTCGCAGGGCGGCAACAAGGACGCCTCGCAACTGTTCCGTGATTTCGCCGGCAAGGATCCGGACATCAAGCCGCTGCTGGTGAAACGTGGCCTCGTGGCCGACGTCAGCGACGGCGCTCCGCCGTCCACACCCGAAGACGGCAAGAACTGATCCACTGATCCGCAACCCAAGCCGTCCGGCCAAAGCCGGGCGGCTTTTTCATGCTCCCTGCTGGCCCCAGGGAATGATTGGGCCTGTCCTGTGGGAGCGACGGAAGTTGCGATGACGCTCCCGTCCTGCTCGCCACTTCCGTCGCACTGACGAACCGGCGCAACCCTGCCTCGACCGGTTTTCCGCAGAGCAAGGATTCGATGCGCTTGCGCATTCGTAGTAATTGCCCTGACATCGATACGATGCTGCTGCATGTAAACATTCCGTGGTGCATTGCTCAACGCATCATTCCGACGTCGTAATTTCATTCGCATTTGGCATGTTCCGTCCCTGCCGGGATTAAGATCGCGCCATCGGGGAAAGAGGAATTCATCTTGCAGGCAACGGATGCTTCAGGAACGCAGGCCAAGGAACCGACACCCGGCTCGTGGGTAGCCACCCGTTGGCAACGGCTGGGCTCACCCTTCGGTACGCCGGCATGGGTCTGGAGCGTGGTGGCACTGGTGCTCGGCATCACGCTCTCGTACTGGATCGCCACCCAGCAACAGCGCCGCAGCGAGGCCGAGCATCAACGTGCACTCGCGCATATCGCCAACAGCGGCTACATCGCGCTGGTGGATCAGGTGCACGCCTGCGAGCTGCTGGTGCGCGCAGTGCAGACGCTGTTCCTCACCTCCGATAACGTCGACGACGCCCATTTCGCCAACGCCTACGCCAACCTGAAACCGCGCGAAGCCTTCCCGAGTTTGCAGGCCATCGTTTACGCGCGCCGCCACACGCGCGCGGATGGCGACCATTTCATCTCGGAAATGGCTGCGCCGCTGCAAGGCAACGAACGCGTGATCGGGCTGGACGTCAACCGCCAGCCGCCCAACCTCGCCGCGGTGCTGCGATCGCGTGATAACGATGAGCCGGCATTGTCGGGCCCGTTCCGCCTGGTGCAGGCGCGACCACAGGACAAGGTGGACGGCATCACCTTGCGCCTGCCGGTCTACAGTCCCGGCTCGCCTCCACGCAACGTTGCCGAACGGCGCGCGCGCATGCGTGGATCGCTGGCGGTGTCATTCCGGATCAGCAGTCTCATCGACACTGCCTTGCCCGAAGAAGCCCGCACCCGCCTGCACGTGCAGGTGAGCGACATCACCGGGAGCACCGCATTGCCGTTGTACGACTCGCATCCAGCGCAGCACGATGACACCGCGAAACAGGATGCCGGTTACAACTTCGACCAGCAGATGAGCCGTGGCGGCCGCGTATGGCGGGTAACGATGCACCCCGTCGGTAAGAACGCGGCGGGCTTGGCGTGGCAGCAACCGGTGTTCTTGCCGGGACTCATTGCGAGCCTGCTGCTGGCGCTATTGGTGTGGTCGGTTGCCAACACGCGTCGACGCGCGCTGGCACTGGGTGGGCAGATGAGCCGGCGCTATCGCGAAAGCGAGGAGCGCTTTCGCAGCCTCAATGAGCTGATGCCGGCGCTGGTCCTGCTGGCTCACGCGAGCGACGGGCGCATCGACTACGCCAACCAGGCCGCACGCGAGCGCCTTGGTAGTGAGGTCGGCACGGGCACGGCGCTGGAGACGCTGTTCGATGATCCGGATATCCACGCCCTACTGATGGATCTCGACGGCGACGCGCAGTGGCGCAACGTCGAAGCGATGATGCGCACCCTCAACGGCGACAGCTTCTGGGCCAGCACCTCGATCTCGCCCGTCGAGGTGGAGGGCGAGAAGAAGTTGCTGATGGTGGCGAAGGACATTTCCGAACAACGCCAGCTCACCGAACTGCTGAGCTACCAGGCCACGCACGACGCGTTGACCGAGCTTTACAACCGTCGTGAATTCGAGCGCCATGTCGAACGCGCGTTGCATGCTGCCGCAAAGGGCGACCCGCCCAGCGCACTGCTCTATATCGATCTGGACCAGTTCAAGCTCATCAACGACACCTCCGGCCATCTTGCGGGCGATCAACTGCTGAGCCAGCTCGCGCTGGCGATGGCCGACGAGTTGCGCGCCGGCGACATCCTCGCCCGGCTGGGCGGCGACGAGTTCGGCGTGCTCGCCATCAACGCACGCATGGAAGGCGCCCAGATCCTGGCCGAGCGTTTGCGCCAGCGCATCGAAGCCTACATCTACGTCTGGGAACAGCGCAGCTACACCGTGAGCGCCAGCATTGGCGTTGTGCTGATCGATCATCCGGGCCAGACCTTGCGCGACGTGCTCTCGCATGCCGACGCGGCCTGTTACATGGCCAAGGATCACGGCCGCAATCGCATCCATTTTTATTCCGGGCAGGACGACGAAACCATCCGCCGTCGCGGCGAAATGGAATGGGCACATCGCCTGCGCTGGGTCATCGAAGAGAACAACCTTCTGCTGGATTACCAGGAAGTGATTCCGCTGCAACCTGGATCAACCGCGCTGGATGCTGGGCCGCACCTGGAACTGCTGCTGCGCCTGCGCGACGAGGACGGCCGCGTGGTGCTCCCCGGTGCGTTCCTGCCGGCAGCCGAGCGGTACGGCATGTTGCCGGCACTGGACCGCTGGGTCATCGCGCAGGCCATTTCCCATTTCGATGCATTGCACGTCAGCGGACGCACCCCGGGGCGTTGCGCGGTGAACCTGTCCGCATCGTCGCTGGAAGACGACACGCTCGCCGACTACATCCTCGAGTTGATTGAAACGCACGGCGTGATGCCGTCGCGGTTGTGCTTCGAGATCACCGAAACCGAAGCCGTCCGCAACCTCCCCCGTGCCGTCCGCTTCATCGAACGCCTGCGCGCGGCGGGCTGCCTGGTGGCACTGGACGATTTCGGCGCCGGCATGTCGTCGTTCGGCTACCTCAAGAACCTGCCGGTGGACTTGATCAAGATCGACGGCAGCTTCGTGCGCGACATCGAAACCGATCCGATGAGCCATTCCATCGTGGGCGCGATCACTACGATCGGCCACCAGCTCAAGCACGACATCGTCGCCGAGTGGGTCGACAGCATGGAGAAGATGGACATCCTGCGCGCGCTGGGCGTCGATTATGCCCAGGGTTTTGCCATGCACCGGCCGGAACGCGTGTTGTATCAGCGCGGCGAAGCGAGGCACAAACACCAGGCACCCATCCCCCAAGCATTGGATGGACCGGATGACGAGACTCAGTCGCCGGGCGCGAAGGTCTGAACAAGTCGATTGAGACTTCCGTGCGGCTAACGCGACTCCCTTTCTGGTGTCTCTGTGGGAGCGACGGAAGTCGCGACAGCTGGTCAAGTCGCGACTTCCATCGCTCCCACGTTTGGATTGTCGGGCGCGGCAGGGTTGTCAGTTTCCAATACGGGGCGTCCATGTCGCACTGGTGAGTTTCCACTCGCCATCCTGCAACCGCCAGCCCGTCTGCACGTCGTAGACTTGTCCGGTATCGGGGAGAAATCCTCCTGCCCCACCCGTGAGCGCGGCGGTGAATCGCACGGTGGCGTGCTCGTCCTGCATGGTGACGTCCAGCGGGCCAAGTGTTGCAGCGACCTGCTGATGGCGCAGGAACATCAATTGCGCCATGCGTCGCGCGCCTTGGCGGTCGAGGCCTTCGGGGCCGACGAAATCCTCCGCAAGGACATCCTCGATCGCCGATGTATCGCGCGTACCCACTGCGGCCTGCAGTCCGGCCACGCTGGCGCGCAAGGCCTTTTCCGGATCGGTGCGCGCGCAAGACGCGAACAGCGCGGCCATGCACAGGGCGAATATCCAGCATCCGAGCCGATGGTTCTGCAGGCGCATCGTGTCGCTCCAGTCCGGTTTTCGGTGCAGTGTGAACCTTGTCAGTCCCAAGGGCCTATGCTCCAATCCTTGCTGTCCGTACGCAGCCGAATCCTGTTGCACGGGGCGATTCAACAGGGAGATCGCATGAGCATCGAACGTCCGTGGTTGGCTCATTATCCGGCTGGGGTGCCCACGGAAATCGATATCGATGAGTTCCCGTCGATCCCGTCGGTGCTCGAAGGCGCGATCGCCAAATACGCGGACCGGCCTGCGTTCTCCAATCTCGGCAAGACCATCACCTATCGCCAGCTGGATGTCCTGAGCCGGCAATTCGCGGCCTACCTGCTCGGCGAACTCAAGCTCAAGAAAGGCGATCGCGTCGCGATCATGTTGCCGAACTGCCTGCAATATCCGATCGCGACCTTTGGCATCCTGCGCGCCGGATTGACGGTGGTGAACACCAATCCGATGTACACCGCCCGCGAGCTCAAGCACCAGCTGGTGGACTCGGGCGCCAGCGCGATCCTGGTACTCGACAACTTCGCAAGCGTGGTGCAGACCGTGCTGCCGCACAGCCAGATCCGCCAGGTCATCACCACCGGGCTCGGCGACCTGCTGGGATTCCCCAAGGGTCCCATCGTCAACTTCGTGCTCAAGCACGTGAAAAAGATGGTGCCGGATTACGCGATCCCAGGTGCGATCCGTTTCAACGAAGCGCTGAAACTTGGACAGACGCACACACTGCCGGACATCGCCATCACACACGAAGACATTGCCTTCCTGCAATACACCGGCGGCACCACCGGTGTCGCCAAAGGCGCGATGCTGACGCACCGCAACCTGGTGGCGAACATGCAGCAGGCCGGCGGATGGATTGGCAACGACCTGAACTATGGCGAGGAGATCATCGTCACTGCATTGCCGCTCTATCACATCTTCGCGTTGACGGCGAACGGACTGGTTTTCATGAAGCTCGGCGGCTTGAACCATCTCATCACCAATCCGCGCGACATGCCGGCATTCGTGAAAGAACTGAAGAACATCCGCTTCACCGCGATCACCGGCGTCAACACGCTGTTCAACGGATTGCTCAACACGCCAGGATTCGACCAGATCGATTTCTCCGGCCTCAAGATGACCCTGGGTGGCGGCATGGCCGTGCAGCGCGCAGTGGCCGAACGCTGGAAACAAGTGACGGGCGTGACCCTGGTCGAAGCGTACGGCTTGACCGAAACCTCGCCGGCCGCATGCATCAATCCGATGGACATCGCTGAGTACAACGGCTCGATCGGCCTGCCCGTGCCGTCCACCGATGCCTGCGTGAAGGACGAAAGCGGGACCATCCTGCCGACCGGCGAAGTTGGCGAACTCTGCATCAAGGGGCCGCAGGTCATGAAGGGGTACTGGCAGCGCCCGGAGGAAACGGCCAACGCCATCGACAGCGACGGTTGGCTGCACACCGGCGACATGGCGCGGATGGATGAGCAGGGCTTTTTCTATATCGTCGATCGCAAGAAGGACATGATCCTGGTCTCCGGCTTCAATGTGTATCCGAACGAGGTCGAAGACGTGATCGCGATGATGCCCGGAGTGCTGGAAGTCGCCGCTGTGGGCGTGCCGGACGACAAATCCGGCGAGGCCGTGAAAGTGGTCATCGTGAAGAAGGACCCTGCCCTGACCGCAGATCAGGTCAAGGTCCATGCGCGCGAGAACCTGACCGGCTACAAGCAGCCGCGTTTCGTCGAATTCAGGACCGAACTGCCCAAGACCAACGTGGGCAAGATCCTGCGGCGGGAATTGCGGGACGCGCCTCCCGGGGCTTGAGGGCCTCCCCGTACCCTTCACGCTGGGTACTCCTCCGTATTGAAAAGGCTTGCGGTCCGACCGTTTTGGGCGCATAGAAGCGTTTATCGGGCGTTTTATGACCTCTTGCGGCAGCCATCGGGTGAGCCCGACCGACGTGTGCTGCCCTCTCTCGAGGAGATACCCATGTCCGTCGTCCAGCAGCTTCATTGCGCGCCCCGTTACCAGACGCTACGCCCGGTCGATGACGTCGCCCAAGGCGTTTATTGGTGCAACATGCATGCCGATCTGGCATCGCTGCCTGGTCGCGCGTGCTTCAAGCCTGAGTTGGTGGATGAAATCCTGTACTACCAGCAGGCCTTGGCCGATCGCCTGCGTCTGGATCGGCTGCAGGGCGGCAAGTCGATTCCGCACGTGGTGCTTGCGTCGGATAGCGATGTGTTCAACCTGGGCGGGGATCTGGAACTGTTCTGCCGGCTGATCCGTGCCGGCGATCGCAACGGCCTGCTCGGCTACGCGCGCCAGTGCATCCGCGGCGTGCATGCCTTCCATGCCGGCCTTGGCGTCGGTGCCCACAGCATTGCGCTGGTGCAGGGCGATGCGCTCGGCGGCGGTTTCGAGGCCGCGCTGAGTTGCCACACCATCGTGGCCGAGGAAGGCGTGAGCATGGGTCTGCCTGAGGTGCTGTTCGACCTGTTCCCCGGTATGGGCGCTTACTCGTTCCTGTGCAAGCGCATCGCACCGCACCAGGCCGAAAAGCTCATGCTCGAGGGCAATGTGTACAGCAGCGACGAACTCTTCAAGATGGGCCTGGTGGATGTGCTGGCACCCCGTGGCCAAGGGCCGCAGGCCGTGGATGATGTGATTCGCAGCAACCGCCGGATTCCCCATGCCCGCGCTGCCATGCACCGCGTCCGCGCCATGACGCAACCGGTGACACTCGAGGAAATGATGAGCATCACCGAAGTCTGGGTGGACACGGCGCTGCAGCTGGGCCAGAAGTCCCTGCGCACGATGGAGCGCCTTGTGCGCGCCCAGTACCGTCGCCATGGCGACCTGCGGGAAACCGGGTCCAGGGGCTGATCTTCAGGGAATGATCTTCAGCGGGTTGAGCTTCAGGAGTTGTCCGTCAGTCCGGGCTTGGGATCGGAACGATCCGCGCCCGGGGCATGCAGTTGGGCGAGTTGCGACTTGGCATGCCTCGCGGCGTCATCCATCAGCCCGTCGAGATCCTTGATCAGCGCGATCGCGTCGAGCGACAACTGCGGGCTGCCGAGTTTCATGATGTGCCTGCATCGGTCGATCAACCGCGTCGCACCGAGGTTTTCAGCCACGCCGCGCATGGCATGCGCCGTTTCACGCATGGCGTCCCAATCCGCGTTGACCGCCGCTTTCCGTAGTTGTGGCAAGAGCCCGACGATGTCACGCAGGCATTGGTCGACGAAATCCTCCATGAAGTCAGCGCCCAGGTTCATCGCGGCGAGTTCCTGCAGGACGCCGGAAGCATTACCAGCACCCGCGGCCGGGATCGGGGTTTGCAATGAAACCGCTTCGGTGGAAACCGCCTTGCTGATCGTGTCCAGCAAGCGCGCCAGCACCACCGGTTTGGTGAGATATGCATAGGCCCCTGCGCGCTCGGCCTGTTGCAACGACTCCACCGTGGCATCCGCCGAAAGGACCAGGATCGGCGTGCGTGGTCCGCCAGCCTGCATCACCCTGACCTGACGAATGACGTCAAAGCCGCTCAGGCCCGGCATGTGCAGATCGATGATCATCAGGTCGGGCGCGTTGCTTTCGAGCAGATCCAGAGCGGCTTCACCGTCCTCGGCAAAGATCAGCCGATGCCCCGCGCGCTCGAGCAGGCGTTGCAGCACGATCCGGTTGGCGGGCTGATCGTCGGCAATGATGATCTGCAGGGAACGGACGCGGGCGCGATGCCGCACGAACGGGTCGTCGAATGCGATGACATTGGCGGGCACCTCGGCAATTTCCGACACCGGCTCCGCTTTCGGTTCGGCCTCAGAGGGCGGGCGCTCGAAGGCGGATTCAGCCGGAAGCTGCCCCGTTGCAGGCCTGAGAGGCAGGTCGAACCAGAAGTGACTGCCGGCGCCAGGGTTGGCCTCGAGGCCAATGTGACCGCCCATCGATTCGACCAGCATTTTCGCGATCGTCGTACCGAGCCCTGTTCCTCCATAGCGGCGTGCAGTGCTGCTGTCGACCTGCTCGAACGGCTCGAAGATCCGCGCGCGCGCTTCGGGGGGAATACCGATGCCGGTATCGCGCACCGAGAAACGTATCAGTGCAATACCTGTGTCCTGCTCGATCACGCGCACCTGCAGCGAAACTTCGCCCTGATCGGTGAACTTGATCGCGTTCTGCATCAGGTTCAGCAGCACTTGCAGGAGGTGGCCGGGATCGCCATGCAGCTTCGGCGGCAAGGCGATATCGGCGTCCATGTTGAGCTTGAGGTTCTTTGACGAAGCCAGCGGCAGGCACAAACTGCGCAGCCTGCCCAGCAACTCGGCCAGGTTGAAATCGACATCCTCACTCTTGAGTTTGCCCGCTTCGATGGCGGAAATGTCGAGGACTTCCTCAATCAGCAGCAGCAGCGTCTGCGCGGAGGTGTGGATGATGCCGGTCGACTCGCGTTGCTCAGGCGTGAGCCTGCTTGCCGCCAGCAATTCCGACATGCCGAGGATGCCGTTGAGCGGTGTGCGAAGCTCATGGCTCATGTTGGCCAAGAACCGGCTCTTGGCCTTGTTGGCCCGCTGCGCTTCTGCGATCGCGCGGGTCAGCGCCTTGAGTAGCGACGCGAAGTACAGCGGGATGGCCACCAGGCCGCCCAGCAATCCCCACGATAGATAAAGACTGGCCTGCCAGTACGGCGTCAACATCACCACCGCGAAGAAGGAGGCCGATGCCAGGGCGGTGGCCGAATACAGATAACGGCTTCCGTATCGCAGGCCGTTGCCGATCGTGACCCAGAGATAGACGCTGTAGAGAGGGCTGGCCGTCTCCCCTTGCAGGTACATGACGGCGCCCAGCGCGGAATAATCGGCAAACATGCCGACCCAACGCCGGATGCGCGATTGCCCTGGATCGATCAGGATCGCGGCCAATAGACAGAAAGCGACGATCAGCTCGCCGATCAGAATCAACCACGTGTAGTACAGCGCGCCGCTGCCACCTTGCGTGCCTACCTGCCAACCCAGATAAGCGGAGAACAGCGCCGTGATCGCGATGCGCACCAGGACCTGGGCATGCTCGCTGTCCGTGCGATTCGAGAGACGGGCCCTCAGCCAGGAATACAGGCTGCGCATCGCACGGTCATCCCATGCCAGGTCGCGCGGAACTTGTGGAAAACCGCGCGCAGATGTCATCCAGCCGTTCGCGGTTGCGTAACAACGCACTGACACAACGCGGATCGAACAGCTTGCCGCTTTCGTCCACGATGTAGGCCAAGGCCTCATCGATGGACCACGCCTTCTTGTAGGGGCGCGGCGAGATCAGGGCGTCGAACACGTCGGCGGCGGTCACGATGCGCGCCTCCAGCGGAATCTCCTCGCCGATCAGACCATCGGGATAACCGCTGCCATCGAAGCGCTCGTGATGGCGCAGGGCAATGGTGGCGCCGGCCTGGATAAAGCGGTTCTGGCTGCCGTTAAGCAGCTCGTGGCCGATGCGGGGATGCTGGCGCATCACCTCCATTTCTTCTGCCGTCAGCGGGCCGGGCTTGAGCAGCAGGGAATCGGGAATGGCGATCTTGCCGATGTCGTGGAGAGGCGCGGCCAGTTCGATGACCCGCACCTCGTCCTCGAACAGCCCCATGTCCTCGGCAATGAGGCCGGCGATGTGCGCCATGCGTTCGAGAAACGCGCTGGTACCGGCGTCGCGATATTCGATGGCGCGTGCCAGCCGCGACAAGGTTTCGCGTTCGCGTTCCTCCACCTCGTGCATGCTGGACAGCAGCCGCTGTTCCAGCGACAGGGCGCGTTGCTTCACGGACTCCGATTGCTGCCGCAGTTGCAGCAGGTTGCGGCAACGTGCGCGCAACTCGCGTGGACGCACGGGCTTGACCAGGAAATCGATCACGCCCGCATCCAGTGCCGCCTGCCGGATCGGTTCGTCGCCGACCACCGTCACCAGCACGATCGGCACATCGCGATGCAGCAGCGGGCGGCGGAACCGGCGCGCGAATTCCAGCCCGTCGATCACCGGCATGCGGTAGTCGAGCAGCAGCAGATCCGGGCGGTTGTCGTCGCACCAGTTCAGTGCGGTCTGTGGATCGCCGAAGTCGAGCACATCCAGCTCGGGACTGATGTCCTCGAGGATGTGCCGCAACATGGTTCGCGCGGAGGTCTGGTCGTCGACGATGACGATGTTCAAATGCTGGCCCGCCCTGTTGAGCTGCGCCCTGTTGAGCGATGGTCCCCTGCGCCGGCATGTTCGCCGGACTCCTTGCCCACTGGCAAGTCGCAAGCAAGTTTCGTACCGAGGCCCGATGGTCGCAAAATGCCGTCGCCGCCTGCTTCATGCAAACGGGATACGGTCCGTGCGGCGGTCATACAGTGACTCATCGTGTCATTCCAAGCCTGTCCGTGTTTTATGCGGCCTTGTCGAGCTTATACACCCGCCTGCGGGCGCATGTACGGAAACAACAGCACATCGCGGATCGACGCCGAGTCGGTAAACAGCATCACCAGGCGGTCGATGCCGACACCGAGCCCGCCCGTGGGTGGCAAACCCACTTCCAAAGCGCGGATGTAGTCGGCGTCGTAATGCATGGCTTCATCGTCGCCGCTGTCCATCGCTTCGACCTGGGCGCGAAAGCGCGCCGCCTGATCTTCCGGGTCGTTCAACTCGGAGAAGCCGTTGGCCATTTCCTTGCCGCCGATGAAGAGTTCGAAGCGATCAGTGATGCCGGGCTCGCTATCGGACTCACGCGCCAGCGGTGAGACTTCGACCGGGTAATGGGTAATGAAGGTCGGTTGGATCAGGCCGTCTTCCACCGTCTTCTCGAAAATCTCGAGCAGCAGCTTGCCCCAGCCGTATCCGGGCTTCACGGTGATCTTCAATCGCGCGCAGTGCGCGGCCAAGGCGTCGCGGTCGCGGCAGTGGGCTACGAAGATTTCGGGATTGAGTTCACGCACAGCCTCTTCCAGTTTCCAGCGGCGGAAGCGCGGACCAATGTCGATGGTATTTTCTTCCCACGACAACGCGGTGGTGCCGATCGTTTCCTTTGCCGCGTCGCGAATCATGGATTCGGTGAGATCCATGATCTCGTCGTAGGTCGCATAGGCTTCATACAACTCGAGCATGGTGAACTCGGGGTTGTGGCGCGTGCTGACACCTTCGTTGCGGAAGTTGCGGTTGATCTCGTACACGCGCTCGAAGCCGCCGACCACCAGCCGCTTGAGATACAACTCGGGCGCGACGCGCAGGTACAGATCGAGACCCAGCGCATTGTGGTGCGTCATGAACGGCTTGGCCGTCGCGCCTCCGACGATGTAATGCATCATCGGCGTTTCGACTTCGAGGAAACGCCGCGCATCGAGCCAGCGACGCATCGCGGCTATGATCTTCGAACGCTTGACGAAGACATCGCGCGCCTCCGGCGTGACGATCAGATCGACATAGCGTTGCCGATAGCGTTGTTCGACATCGCTGAGGCCATGCCATTTGTCCGGCAACGGGCGCAGCGATTTCGTCAGCAGGCGCAGCGTGTCCGCCTTCACCGACAACTCGCCGGTTTTCGTACGCATCAAAGCGCCTTCGGCCGCGATGATGTCGCCGATATCCCAACCCTTGAACGCGTCGTAGCGTTCGCCCAACGTCGCCGATTGCAGGAACAACTGGATACGGCCACTTACGTCCTGGATAGTGACGAAACTGGCCTTGCCCATGACGCGCTTGGCGAGCATGCGTCCGGCCAATGCGACACGGCGGCCGGTGGCTTCGAGCGCCTCCGAGCTCCATTGCCCGGCATCGGCATACTCGTCCTGCAGGTCGCCGGCATGATCGGTACGGCGGAAATCATTCGGAAACGCGATGCCCTGCCCGCGCAGCGCGGAGAGCTTGCCGCGGCGTTCGGCGATCAGGGTGTTTTCGTCGATGGGCGGTTGCGGTGTATCGGTCATGGCTATTGTTCGAGGTGATGTTGCTGTTGCATGCGTGGCTTCAGCCGCGAGTTTACAAATGCTCTGTGGGAGCGACGGAAGTCGCGAATGTGCGGTTTATCCGAAGCTTCGCGCCTTACGTCGCTCCTACAGGCTCAGGAGCGCGCCGCTGAAAGCGTTCCTGCTAAAAATGGAGCATTACATGGCATCGCTGCGCTTGGAACCCGCTTCAAGTCCGGATTTCAGGCTCGCCTCGACGAACTCATCCAGATCCCCATCCAGCACTTTCTGCGTGTCGGTGCGTTCGACGCCCGTGCGCAGGTCCTTGATGCGGCTCTGGTCCAGAACGTAGCTGCGGATCTGGCTTCCCCAGCCGATGTCCGACTTGGTCGCTTCCAGTGCATTCTTCTCGGCGTTGCGCTTCTGCACTTCCAACTCGTACAGCTTGGCCTTCAGCATCTTCATCGCGGTGTCGCGGTTCTGGTGCTGACTACGACCGGATTGGCAGGCGGCGACAGTGTTGGTCGGGATGTGCGTGATGCGCACGGCGGATTCTGTCTTGTTGACGTGCTGGCCGCCGGCCCCGGATGAACGGTACACGTCGGTGCGCAGGTCTGCGGGATTGATGTCGATTTCGATGTTGTCGTCGACTTCTGGCGACACGAACACCGAGGTGAATGAAGTATGCCGGCGGTTGTCGGAATCGAATGGCGACTTGCGCACCAATCGGTGCACGCCGATTTCAGTCTTCAGCCAGCCATAGGCGTAATCGCCTTCGACCCGGAACGTGGCCGACTTGACGCCCGCGACTTCACCCGCGCTCACTTCCATCAGTTCCGCAGTCCAGCCGCGCGATTCGGCCCAGCGCAGGTACATGCGCAACAGCATTTCTGCCCAGTCCTGCGCCTCGGTGCCGCCCGCGCCGGCCTGGATATCGACGAAGGCATTGGTCGAATCCATTTCACCCGAGAACATGCGCTGGAACTCGAGTTTTTCCACATGC
Source organism: Pseudomonadota bacterium (assembly GCA_030856725.1). Lineage (GTDB taxonomy): Bacteria > Pseudomonadota > Gammaproteobacteria > Xanthomonadales > Xanthomonadaceae > JALYOU01. Next base: position 3,348 of record JALYOU010000127.1, on the reverse strand, counting down.
GCCGCGTACTTCTCGACGTCGTCGACGACGGCCGTGGCTGTGTCCTCGTCGGATTCGCTTTCGGCCAGGTCCAGCAGTTCGCCGGCCCCGACCAGCCCTTCGCTCAGATCACGAATGCCGCCGACGATCTTGTCCAGCAGCGAACGCTCGCGCCCCAGCGTCTGCGCGCGCGCAGGGTCGTTCCAGATGGCCGGATTTTCCAGTTCGCGGTTGACTTCTTCCAGACGCTCCTGCTTGGCATCGTAGTCAAAGATACCCCCGAAGCGAAAACAGCCGGTCACTAAGGTCGGCGATGCGCTGGCGGACTGGGTTGAGTTCGATCATGTGAAGTCATTGCAATGGGGATCAGCCGGTGATTCTATCAGGCGCATTTTCCCGGCTTCCGGGCTCATCCGGGCTGAAGTGCGTCCTGTTGTCATCATGGGAACCGTGCCGGCCACATGAAACGCTGGCCATGCATCGGATCGTGTTAAACCGTTCTCTGCTGTTTAATGGTGAATCCCGCTATATAGCCGCGGCCGCCTTATACCGGTCGTGCGCCGCATTCCATCCAGGTGGATGGAATGAGAAACTTCGAGCCAGAGAATGAGCCTGCTGACCGCATTCACCTACATCCTCCCCCACCGCTTGCTGTCGTCGATCGCGCGGGCATTGGCGTATTCGAGCAACACCGTCGTCAAGCAATGGCTGATCAATACGGTGACGCGCAAGTTTGGCGTGAACATTTCGGAGGCCGCCGAACCCGATCCGCGCGCCTATCCCACCTTCAATGCCTTCTTCACCCGCGCCTTGAAACCCGATGCACGCATCCCCGATCCGGATCCGCGCGCGTTGCTGATGCCAGCCGATGGCCGCATCAGCCAGTGCGGCCACATCGGCCATGCCGACGAAGGCGTGCAGCATGAAGACGCCGGACACATCTTCCAGGCCAAGGGGCGCGGCTTCACCACGGCGGAGTTGCTGGGCGACGAAACCGCGGCGCGCATGTTCGATGGCGGCGTATTCGCAACGGTGTACCTGTCGCCGAAGGACTACCACCGCGTCCACATGCCTTGGGCCGGCACCTTGCGGGAAACCGTACACGTTCCCGGACGCCTGTTCAGTGTCGGCCCGGACGCCGTCGGCGCGGTGTCGGCCCTGTTCGCGCGCAACGAGCGGCTGGTCTGCCATTTCGATACCGACTTCGGTCCGATGGCGATGGTGATGGTGGGCGCGCTGCTGGTGTCTGGCGTGGAGACGGTGTGGAGCGGGGTCGAGATTCCGCCGTATGGTGGCCCGGTGACGGTCAAGGATTATCGCGGCGCAGACATCGTCCTGGAACGCTTCGCCGAAATGGCGCGGTTCAATTACGGATCGACGGTGATTGTTTTGTTGCCGAGGGGCGTCGCAACGCTGAATGCCGCGCTCGCTGCTGAGACGCCTGTACGGCTTGGGCAAGCGCTGGCGCGATTCGATTCCGTTCAGCGGGTTGATTGATACGCGTGCCGACGCATTCGGGATCGTTGGCGCCTTGCTTCTACTGCCGCCCGGGTTGTTGAAGCCAACCCAGGCTACGGCCGATCATTGCAGGCAACCTTCCAGCTTCAACCGTTGCTCCGCACGCAGCGCATAACGCGGCGCCTTCAGGTTGTTGGCTTTCGCAAGCGCGCCGATGTCGCACTGATATTTCTGTGCAATCGACACCAGCGTATCGCCGCGTTCGACGCGATGATGCGTGGGCGTCTTGGCTTTCACGGGAACGCCTGACGCGACCGTGGTCTGCACCGCACCGGCGGCAGGCGTGAATGTGGACACCGGCGGTTCCACCATCTCAAGCGGCCCGGCGCGCACGATCGCCGAATTCGCATCGCTCATCACCAGTTGCTTGGCCAACTCCGCGCGTGGGCCCTGGATGCAATGTCGGTTGTACAGCCCGACCATCTTCGTGGTGACGTTCAAGGTCGCGCCGGCAGGAATCCAACTGTCGGGCTCGTAACGTGGGTTGAGGTTGCGAAGCACGCGCATATAGCCGTCGCGGGTGCCGCCGCTGCCGAGGCAAATGGTGAGTTCGTAGATCGTCGCGGTACGCGAGAGCTTCAACGTCGCGGGGCGGCTGTCCACTTTTGGGAAGGTGAGGCCATATTCCTTTGGATGCAGGTACAGCCACGCCGCGGCGATCACCATCGGCACGTAATCCTTGGTTTCAGGCGGGAACTGGTTGTAGACGTCCGCATCCCAGAAGTTGCGCCCGCCGCTTTCGCGGTACACGCGCGCCGCCCTGCCCTCGCCGCCGTTGTAGGCGGCCAGCGACATCTCGATGTTGTTGTTGAGCGCAGCGAAGCGTTCGTTGAGATAACTCGCCGCCGCATCGGCGGACGCACGCGGGTCGTAGCGCGTGTCGAAGCCGGTGCCGTCGACGCCCAACCCGAAGCGCTTGCCCGTCGCCGGCATGAACTGCATCGGCCCGACCGCTCCCGCGCGCGAGCCCACATGCACCTTGCCGTTGGATTCCTTGGCCATGATCCCAAACAGCAAAGCCTCTGGCAGGCCGTTGCGCTGGAACGCGGGCGACATGAGATGCCGCATGTACTGGTAATTCTCGTGGCTCTGCACCAGCGACACGCGCATGTCCGTCAGCCAGCGGCGGATGCCGGCCTGCACGGCAGGATTGAACTGCACCATCTTGACAAAGCGCTGGCCGTCGGCGCTCAGCAGTTCCGATGCGTTCGCGCCTTGCGGCACCGCACCGGTGGGCAGCTCGCCGCTGTCTTCCGAGGACAAGGTCGTGTCGATCTCGTCGCTGCCTTCGCCATCAGCGGTGCCCTTCAGCAGGCGCTTGTACGTGGTCAGCATGTTCGACACCGCGCAGCCTTTCTGCTTGCCGCAGGCGATGACGATGTCTTCCATGTCTTCCAGCGCCGCATTGCTCTGCGCGATGCCGGCGGGATCGTTGTTGCCGACCTTGACCAGCGCTTCGCGATACCGGGTTTCCGCGACGGTCATGCGCTGGTTCAGCGCTTCGGCGGCGGCGCGATCGCGTTTGGACTGCGCTGAAGCGGCGCCGGGAAATGTCACAAGTGCGCAAACGACGAGGAAGGGAACAAGGCGGCCTGTGAATCCGCCAACTGAAACGAGCATGGACGAAACGAACAAGGACATGTGCAGCCATCGTGTTGCGAGTGAGATTGCAGGGTAGCCCCGCCTCTTGTGGATGAGCAAGGAATTGGCGGCCTTCAGTATGGCGAGCTTCAGTGAGATGGCTTCAGCCCGGCTATAGCTACCAGAAACGTCGGGTGGGCCTTGGCCAACCGCACCAACCAATGCAATGTGCCGAAAGAAAAACCTTGGCGGCCAGGGCCCACCCTGCAC
>JALYOU010000158.1 GCA_030856725.1 Pseudomonadota bacterium | reverse complement strand
GGCGTCGAATGCCGCGACGTGGGCGGTCCCGCCGACCAGCGCCGCGCCGCTGGCGTCCGGACCCTGGATCACCGCCGACAGCGCGCCGGCAACGGCGGCGCCGATTGCCGACTGCACTGCGAAGATGTCGGCCAGCGGGCGCTCCCAGCTGTCGGCCCAGCGACTCAGGCCGGTGGTGCCGTCGGTGAGCTCGGCGGCAACCTTGACCCGGCCGCCCGCCTTCTGGACGTTGCCGCCAAGCAGGAAGTCAACGCCGAGCGCGCGCGCGATCGCACGGCCGTCTTCCCGCCCGTCGCCGACCTGCTCAGACGAGGTCTGCCCGGCGATCTGCAACAGCGCGTTGCGCGACAACTGTATTCGGATTTCCGACGTCAGGCCGTCGGAGAAATAGCGCTGCTCGGGATCGCCGCTGAGATTCTCGAATGGCAGCACCGCGATGCGGCGCGGGTCGTTCGCACTGCGCGGGACGTCGCCCGGGTCGCGCGCACGCCACAGCAGCACGCCACCACCGGCCGCGATCAGCGCGAGACCGCCGGCGACCAGCACGTGCCGGCGAGTCTGCGATGGCGCGACCTCGCGCGATGCGGCTGGCGACGGCACGGTGCCGTCATGCAGTGCGGCTACCGCGCGCACCAGCTTCAACATCGGTTCGCTGCCCGGCTTGCCGAGGACGCGCGACACGTCGATTGACTGGAACTGCCCGAACCCGAGCGGCGGCAGGCTGCCGTCGATCGACAATGGAACCAACCGCCCGCTCTCGCGGCCGCGCGTTGCTTCGTCGTGCACCCAGTGCGAGGACGCCGAGGTCTTCGACCACAACACAACGACGGCACGTGCATGCCCGAGCGCGGCCTCCGTGGCTTGGGAGAAACGTTCGCCGCCTTCGAGCAGCCCGTCCCACCACACGCGGTAGCCGGCATGCTCGAGCACGCGCACGACCGCCAGCGCAGCCTTGCGGTCGGTGCGGGAATAGCTGAGGAACACGGTGTACGCCGACACCGCGCCATCGGGTTCGCCATCGTGTGGGGGCGTGCGATGCATGCTCAGGCCGGTAGCGCCATCGGCTTGCCGCTGAAGACGGCCTGCCAGCTTTCGATCTCGCCGACCACGATGCCGTCGATCCCGTGCGCGAGCCGCGAGACGCCTTCGTAATCGATCGCCGCGTCCGGCCCGGCCAGCAGCTGGCCGATCCGCACCTCCACCTGCGCAAGCTTGCCGGCGGTGACTTCGGAGATCGCCGCGAAACGCTCGAAATCGCCAAAGTATCGGATCCCGGCGATGCTGGCGCCCAGCGTCGGCAACGCGACTCCCAGGAAGGCAAAGGCCTTCGCTGTTACATGTGGCCACGCGTACGGCAGCCACTGCAGCGCTGCGCCTACGCGCATCAGCAGCCAGATGGCGACCGACGCCACCGCGATCTTGAACAAGGTCGTGGCAAGGCGATCCAGACGGTGGCTGATGGTTTCCAGACGCTTGGCCTTGGCGTGGTGGTAGGCCCGCTGGGACGCGACGTGTGGTGCCAGCAGACCCTTCAGTGCAGAACGCAGGAACGGACGGGTGACGGCCATTTCCGGCAGGCCTGGTGCGCGCAGCAAGTGGCGCGCGGCGTATTCAGGCCACGCGGTGCCAGTGGCCCGCGGCCAGTGGCTGGGCGGGCGCGCGACGCCGACCAGCAGTAGGATCGGCGCGTGCCGCAGGTACTCGGCGGCGCGCCGGGTTTCGAACCAGCGCGCATGCAGGCGGCGACGGCCGCCTAGCCAAGTGATCACGAGGATCGCGGCGAGCAGCACGAACTCGGCGAGCGCGAACATCCACTTGCCACCGTCGACGCCGAGCGGCAGCCACGCCACGCCGACGATCACCGCCAGTGCGGACAGGATGAAGTTGGCGACCATGCCGCTGCGGTAGCTGTCCGACAGTCGCGCCGAGATGCCGTCGGCGCGGGCAAAGGCCGGGAGGATGTCCTTGGCCACCGCGGCGGCGAACGCGATATCGGACCCGGGCAACGCGGCCGCGGCATCCACCAGCGGCGCGGCGCTGCCGCTGGCGATGCATTCCGGCGGTTCGTAGTCCTGCACAAGCGACCGGAGCGGACGCGGTTCACCGCCGAACAGGGCCTCGATCCGCCGGTACAGCGTGGACGCGCGCGCGCCGCGCGGATGCCAAGCCTCGTCCCGCAGCGTACGCGCCACGCGGCCGTCGCGCGCATGCAGCGCGTTGCCGACGACCCTATGCAGGCGCTCGCGATCCTGGCTGGCGTGGGCCTGCCAGCCGGCGAGGCTCTCGATCGACGAGAGGATCGACCAGTGTTCCGGCCGTGCCGGATCGAGCAGCAGCACCGGCGTCCCGATCTCCAGCGCACGCACGATCGTGTGCCCGGTACCGCCCACGCCGTCGCGGCTGCCGTTGTCCCAGACGCCGATCAGCAAATCGGACTGCTCGACCATGACCCGCCCGGCGTGCGCGGCCTGGGCCGCGGCGGCGGCGTGGAAATTCCGGGCGTGCAACGCGTCGTCAGGCGACATCAGCGTGGCCTCGAACAGTGCGGCGATCTCGGCGTCGCGGTCGGCCAGCTGGAACAGGCGGGCTCGATCGCTCCAATGGCGGATGCCGTGCGCCCGCGCCTGCACCGTTGGATCGGACGCATCGCCGCCGCCGAGCAGCGCCACGCCGTCGGCGTGCGTGTGCGGCTGCGCATTGATGGCGACGTTGAGCTCCCGGCCGAACGGTAGCGGCGCGACGATCTCCCAGCCCAGCACACTAGCCTCCGCGGCCGCCAACTGGTCGACGCCGTGGGCCAGCAGCGTGTGCAGCCGCGTCGGGTGGATCGTCAGTGCCGGTGTGGCCGCGCGTTCGGCGGCGAGCCCCTTCTCGATCTCGGCGAAAATGCCCGCAAGCGCGGCGGCGATGTGGCTCCCTTCGGCGGCCAGCGCACGGTTACCACCACGGTGGCCAGTGATTCCGACGGCGAATCGCACGGGCAGGCCGGCAGGCGTCGGACTCATGCGCGGCCCCGATGGCCGGCTTCGGGAACCGGAGCGGATCCGGCTGAGGGTAGAGCACGTTGCTGCCGCATGCTGCGTCCCCGGTAGTCCCTCGCGACGGCGCGGCGAGCATAGCACTGACCTGCCTCCATCCTTGGGGCCAAACCCTTATCTGGTGGAGTCCTGGTTTGCGAGCCAACCACTCGGTTGGTTGGGCTCGATCTTCTAAAGTAGAGCTCGACGACATGCGACGGTCGCCGAGTCGGCGCTGCGTGGGGACATCTTTGGGACATAACCCATAGCTGCCTTGGTAAAATGTCAATTCAATCAAACTGGTAGCCCGGCTATTTGAACCGGGTGCCACCACACAGGATGTACTGGCATGAGCCGCACCTATCCGCCCGTCTCGATCATCGGCGCGCCCACCGACATCGGCGCGGGGCATCGCGGCGCGCGCATGGGACCCGATGCGTTGCGCATCGCCGGGCTGGCCGAAGCACTGGTCGCGCGTGGCATCGATGTCATCGATCGCGGCGACCTGCGCGGCCCCAACAATCCCTGGCAGGCGCCGGTCGAAGGCTATCGGCACCTCGACGAAGTGGTGGCCTGGAACCGCGCGGTGATGGACGCGATGGGCGCGGAATTGCGGGACGGACGCTTGCCGATCCTGCTGGGTGGCGATCATTGCCTCGCGATCGGTTCGCTGACCGCTGTTGCGCGACATTGCCGCGGGACGGGCAAGCAGCTGCGCGTGTTGTGGCTGGATGCGCACGCCGACTTCAACACCCACGACGTCAC
>JALYOU010000102.1 GCA_030856725.1 Pseudomonadota bacterium | reverse complement strand
GAGGAGTACCGCACGCTGCGCGACATGGGCGTCACCCTGTTCCAGGGGTATGCATTCGCGAAGCCGGGGCTGGAGATGTTGCCGGTGGTGGATGAGGTGGTGTGGGAGCGACTGGAAGGTAGCGTGGCCTGAAGAGGCATTCGCAAATGTGGTTTTAAACGCCTAATCCGTTATAAAAAATAGATGTCAATCCTTCATCCGCGCAATCGGCACCAGGGCCGCTATGACTTCGCGCGGCTGACAGCGCAATGCCCGGAACTGCCGGGCTTCCTGATCACCACTGCGGTCGGCGAGACGACGATCGATTTCAGCAACCCCGACGCGGTCCGCGCATTGAACCGCGCGCTGCTCAAAGTCGATTACGGCGTCGCGCACTGGGATATTCCGCACGGTTACCTGTGCCCGCCGATCCCCGGTCGCGCCGACTACCTGCATGGCCTTGCAGATCTGTTGGCCCAATGCAACGACCGCGTCATTCCGCGCGGGCCAGCGGTGCGCGTGCTGGACATCGGTGTAGGCGCGAACTGCATCTATCCGTTGGTTGGTCACGTCGACTATGGCTGGCGCTTCGTCGGTTCGGAGATCGATGTAACTGCGCTGCAGTCGGCCAGTGCGATCGTGCAGGCGAATCCCGGACTGAGTGAAGCGATCGAGTTGCGCCATCAATCCAATCGCGGGCAGATCTTTGCCGGTGTGGTGCGCGACGACGAAAGGTTCGACCTCACGCTGTGCAATCCGCCGTTCCACGCATCCGCCGAGGACGCGGCGCGCGGTAGCCGGCGCAAGTCGCGCAATCTCGGCACGCCGGATGCACCGCTCAACTTCGGTGGCCAGGCGAGCGAGCTCTGGTGCACGGGCGGGGAGGCTTCGTTCCTGCGCCGAATGATTCGCGAGAGTGTCCGCATCAAGACGCAGGTGCTGTGGTTCAGCAGCCTGGTCTCGAAGGCCGACCACCTCGCCGACGTCCACAAGCAGTTGAAGAAAGCCGGCGCGCAGGACGTCTGCGAAGTGGCGATGGGGCAAGGCAACAAGCAAAGCCGGTTTGTCGCGTGGACGTTCATGGGCTCCGCGCAGCGCAACCCATGGCGTGTATCGGGTTGGGGATCGAACGAAACCTGACGCGCGGCCGCCAGGCTTGCGTCTTTCCTGGCCTTTGCGCGGGTCAGGCGGTGGAACCCCCGGCGAGCAACGTCCGCACCGCGCGGCCGAATGCGGCGCCCTGTGCGGGGTCGGTGCCGAGGTAGAAGTCCGGCTCGATCAGCTCGGCCTCCATCAGCAGCCAGCGACCGTCGGCATCGGGCACGGTGTCGATGCGGGCGTACAGCAGGGGCGCATCGATCGCGGCCAATGTCTGTTCGGCGAGTGCGAGCGCGCCGGCCGGTGGCGTGGCCATCGACGTATACACGCCGCCGTATTGCACCTGGATCCGGAACTCGCCGGGCACGGGACGCTTGTTGACCACATGGCTCAGGCGCCCGCCGAAAAACAGCAGCGAGGTTTCGCCTTCGGACTCGATGGACGGCAGGTATGGCTGGATCATCGCAGCGCCTGCGGGCGCGTCATCGAGGGCATCGCCGCGTTTCAGGCGCAGTGTCTGCCACGCGCCGCCGGACACGGTCGGCTTGACGATCAGCTGCGCCGCGCCGGTGGTGGCGAACGCCTCGTCGAGCTGGCGCGGCGTCACGCGTTCGGTCCAGAGCGTGGGCGGAATCGCCACGCCGCGTTGCCCGAGTGTGTCCAGATAGCGTTTGTCCGAGTTCCACGACAGCACCGACGCGGGATTGGCCAGCGGCACCGCCGCCTCCTGCCAAACCCGGCAAGCCTGCAACCAACGGGCATGGTCGTGGTGATAGCCCCACGCGAGCAGTGGCAGTACCAATGCGAATCGCTGCAGGGCAGCGGCATCGCGTACGTGCTGCGTCCACGGCGTCGGTGTTGCTTCCACGCCCGCACTGGCCAGCGCGGCGCGCAGACGCGTCAGCACACCAGACCACACGTCGGCATACGAGGCGTCCGACGGATCAGGGGTGAGGATGGCGACTTCGGTCATACGCGATTCCGGAAGATGGCATGGAATGTGATCAACGATCTTTACGCGCCCGCCTCGGTGTCGTCGTCCACGTCCACGAATTGCGCGCCCCGCTGCCGGGTGCGATTGACGCGAAGCTCAAGCACATCGGGTCGCGAGTAATGGCCGAACGGATCGAAGTTCTGGCGCTCGGCGCGCACCAGGGCCGGATCGAGTTCGCAGACCAGCAACCGTTCTTCGCCGATGCACGGCTCGATGAGCCATTCACCATCGGGGCCGGCGACGCACGAGCCACCATTGGCGCACACCTCGGGCAGTGCATCGCGCAACAGGTCCGCATGCGGCAGGTGCGACGGAATGTCGCTGCGGCGCAGCAGCCCGCTCACCGACGCGACATAGCTGCGACCTTCTCGCGCCATGTGGCGGGTGATGTCCTGCGTATTGCGCACGCTGCCGGGCCACGTGGCGATGTGCAGATCCTCGCCCTGCGCGTAAAGCGCCGAGCGCGCGAGCGGCATCCAGTTTTCCCAGCAGTTCAGCGCGCCCAGCGTGAAGCCGTCGAGCGCGAAGCAGCGCAGGCCGTGGCCATCGCCCGGCGACCAGGCAAGACGCTCCTCGTGGGTCGGCACCAGCTTGCGGTGCACGTTGCGGACTTCACCGGCATCGTCGATCAGCACCAACGAGCAGTACAGGCTGTGCCCACGCTCACGCGCGCGCTCGATGATCCCGACTGCAACCCAGATCCGCCCGTCGCGCGCGGCGGCGCGCACCGGCGCGAGGTCGTCGCGCGACAGCTCGACCGCCTGCGCCGCGTAGTGCGCGAACAGCTCCTTGTGCAGGGGCGATTCGAAGCGTGCGCCGTCGGTGTGCTCGATCCAGAACGGATAACCCGGCGCGAGCGCCTCTCCGAACGCGACCAGGCGCGCGCCGTTGGCGCTGGCGCGGCGGACCCAGTCCGCGATCTTCGCCACGGTGGCTTCGCGATCGAGCCAGACCGGCGCGATCTGCGCAAGGGCGAGTCGGAGTGGGGCGTCGGCAGTCGTCATGTATGCACCGCTTGAGGAGCAGAAGACGCTACACGACGGATGCGGAAAAGCAAACTTCAGGGTGCCGAAAATCAGGAGTGGCGTACCTGTCACTCACCCCGCGCTAGTGGCTCCTTATATGGCGCTGAATGCCGAATGCTTTCACGACGAATCATTCGCCACCCCGCCGCGAAACAAGCCACGCCGTCCCGGCCTCGCGGTCGATCCGTCACGCAGCCCTGCCGGCGCTCAGCGCTTCTTGCCCTTTTTCCCCTTGCCGCCCTTGTTCCCTTTGCCGCGCCCGAAGAAGCGGTTGCGCAGACTCTGCCAGCGCGAGGGTCGCGACTCGCCACGATTGCGCGCGGATTGCGTTGGCCGTGCACCGAGCACGCGCGCATCGACCGCCTTTGCAGTGAACTCGGCCCAGATCTGCGCGGGCAGGCCGCCGCCGGTGACGTTGCGCATCGGCGTGTTGTCGTCATTACCCACCCACACACCCACGGCGACGTCCTTGGCCAGGCCGATGAACAGTGCATCGTGATAGTCCTGCGTGGTACCGGTCTTGCCGAATACCGGCACCGTCAAGCGCGCTGCCTTGCCGGTGCCCCGATCCACGGCCGTGAACAGCATGTCCAGCAGCGCGGCACGTTCGCCATCCTCCAG
>JALYOU010000089.1 GCA_030856725.1 Pseudomonadota bacterium | reverse complement strand
CGCCCGGCGACGCGACCATGGAATGGCGGATCCGCTCGATCATCCGCTGGAACGCGATGGCGATGGTGGTGCGCGCCAACCGCAAGCCCGGCGACCTCGGCGGCCACATCGCCAGCTTCGCCTCGGGCGCCACGCTCTACGACGTCGGCTTCAACCATTTCTGGCGCGCGCCATCCGCGGACCATCCCGGCGACCTGCTGTACATTCAGGGCCACTCGTCGCCCGGCATTTACGCGCGCTCGTTCCTCGAAGGCCGCATCAGCGAATCGCAGCTCGACCACTTCCGCATGGAAGTCGACGGCCGCGGCATCAGCTCGTATCCACATCCGTGGCTGATGCCCGATTACTGGCAGACACCGACCGTGTCCATGGGCCTCGGTCCCATCGCCGCGATCTACCAGGCGCGCAACTGGAAGTACCTGGAAGGCCGCGGCCTGATGCCGAAGTCCGACCGCAAGGTGTGGTGCTTCATCGGCGATGGCGAGACCGACGAGCCCGAATCGTTGGGTGCAATCAGCGTTGCCGGTCGCGAAGGCCTCGACAACCTGGTCTTCGTCGTCAATTGCAACCTGCAGCGGCTCGACGGCCCGGTGCGCGGCAACGGCAAGATCATCCAGGAACTCGAAGGCGGCTTCCGCGGCGCCGGCTGGAACGTGGTCAAGACCATCTGGGGCAGCTATTGGGATCCGCTACTGGCCAGGGACCATCAGGGCATGCTGAAGAAGCTGATGATGGAAACCGTCGACGGCGAATACCAGAACTGCAAGGCCTTCGGCGGCGCCTACACGCGCGCGAATTTTTTCGGCAAGTATCCCGAGACCGCTGCGCTGGTCGCCAACATGAGCGACGACGACATCTGGCGCTTGAACCGCGGCGGCCACGATCCGCACAAGGTCTACGCCGCCTACGACAACGCGATGAAGACCAAGGGCCAACCGACGGTGATCCTGGCCAAGACGGTGAAGGGTTACGGCATGGGTGCATCGGGCGAGGCGCTCAATCCCACGCACCAGACCAAGAAACTTGACGACGAAGCGGTGCGCGCGTTCCGCGACCGTTTCAAGATCGCAATCAGTGACGACCAGCTCAAGGACGGCGCGGTGCCGTTCTACCATCCGGGCGCCGATTCGCCGGAAGTGCAGTACCTGCAGGAACGCCGCAAGCAACTCGGCGGTTACCTGCCGCAGCGCCGCGCGAAAAGCACGCAGACCTTCGACGCGCCCAAGCTCGAAGTCTTCGACCGCCTGCTGAAATCCAGCGGCGAGCGCGAGATCAGCACCACCATGGCGTTCGTGCAGTCGCTGTCGATCATCCTGCGCGACAAGCAGATCGGTCCGCGCTGCGTGCCCATCGTCGCCGACGAAGCACGCACCTTCGGCATGGAAGGCCTGTTCCGCCAGCTCGGCATCTACGCGCCGCACGGGCAGAAATACAAGCCGGTCGATGCCGACCAGTTGATGTACTACCGCGAGGACTCCGCCGGGCAGGTATTGGAGGAAGGCATCACCGAATGCGGCGCGTTCTCGTCGTGGATGGCGGCGGCGACGAGTTATTCGACCAACGATTTGCCGATGCTGCCGTTCTACATCTACTACTCGATGTTCGGTTTCCAGCGCATCGGCGACAGCGCATGGCAAGCCGCCGACATGCGCGCACGCGGCTTCCTGCTCGGCGCCACCGCCGGCCGCACCACGCTCAACGGCGAAGGCCTGCAGCACGAAGACGGCCATTCGCACCTGCTCGCCGGCGCCATTCCCAACTGCCGCTCGTACGACCCGACGTTCGCATTCGAAGTCGCGGTGATCCTGCAACACGGCATGCAGCGCATGCTCGCCGAGCAGCAGGACGAGTACTACTACATCACCCTGATGAACGAGAACTACGCGCACCCGGACATGCCCGAAGGCGCGGCCGACGGCATCATCAAGGGCATGTATTTGCTGAAAGATGCGGGCAAGCCAAAGAAAGGCGAACACCGCGTACAACTCCTCGGCAGCGGCACCATCCTGCGCGAAGCCATTGCCGCCGCCGAACTGCTCGACAAGGATTTCGGCGTCACCGCCGATGTCTGGAGCTGCCCGAGCTTCACCGAACTGCGCCGCGACGGTTTCGACGTCGAACGCCACAACCGCTTTCACCCCGAAGACAAGTCCCCCCGCAAGCCTTACATCACGCAACTGCTCGAAGCCCGCCAGGGCCCGGCTATCGCCGCAACCGACTACGTACGCGCCTACGCCGACCAGATCCGCGCCTTCGTCCCGATGCACTACACCGTCCTCGGCACCGACGGCTTCGGCCGCAGCGATACGCGCGCGAATTTGCGACGGCACTTTGAAGTGGACCGCTTCCACATCGCGCATGCGGCGATTGCGGCATTGGCGGCGGAAGGGAGGATGAACGGGAAAGATGTTGCGCGGGCGATCAAGCAATACAAGATTGATGTCGAGAAGCCGAATCCGGTGAGCGTGTAACAGCAGTCAGGTCTTTCGTTAGCGGAGAGATTCGCACCATGGTTTCCATGACTTCGAGTGAAGTCGCGTTGATCGCACCTATGAGCCAACAGCTTGGGCGTCATGCTGTCGAGCTCAATGCCGTGCGAGGTGCCGTGCAAGCGCCGGTATTCGATGCCGAAGCCAACGAGCGCGCGGCGAAGGGCGGCGAGCGCAGCCTGGACATTGGGCATTACACGCTGTTCACCACATGTTGACCGCCTGCAGGGCACCGTCACCAGACGGCAGTAACGC
>JALYOU010000086.1 GCA_030856725.1 Pseudomonadota bacterium | reverse complement strand
TGTTGCTGATCACGCCCTTGCTGGCCGAACTGCTGCACCTGCCGCGCGAACAACTGCCGGTGCTGCTGGCGTCGCTGGCCCTAGGCACTCCGTTGCTCAGCCTGCTGGGCGCGGTGGTGGCCGCGTTAACCGTCGGCATGCGCCGCTCCGGTATCCTTGTCGCCTTGCTGGCGTTGCCGTTGTATGTGCCGGTGCTGATATTTGGTGCAGGCAGCGTGGCTCGAGTTGCGCAGGGTCTCGATCCGGTCGGCGCATTGCTGCTGCTCGGCGCGGGACTGGTGATGGCGCTGGTACTGGCGCCGCTGGCGGCGGCTGCCGCCATCCGCATTGCGCTAAGTTGATGCACGCGCTGAGTTGATGAAGCTGCTTCCTCCACGCCCACTTCTTCGCCGCGTTGCGCGCGAAGGCCTCGAGACCCGATGAATCCTGTCGTCCGCTGGTTCCACCAACTCGGTTCACCGCCTTACTTCGATCGCTTTGCAGCGCGTTGGGCGCCGTGGGCGTACGGATTGGGCGCGTTGGTGATGGCCTATGGCATCTGGGCCGCTTTGTTCCAGGTCCCGGCCGACTACCAGCAGGGCGACAGCTTCCGCATCCTCTACATTCATGTGCCCAGCGCATGGATGAGTCTGTTCGTGTTCGGCTTGATGGCGGTGTATGCGGCCATCGCGCTGATCTGGCGGATCAAGTTGTGTGAAATCCTGGCGATGGCCTGCGCGCCGATCGGCGCCGCGTTCACGGTGATCACGCTCGCCACCGGTTCAATCTGGGGCAAGCCGATGTGGGGCACCTGGTGGGACTGGGATCCGCGCCTGACTTCGGAACTGATCCTGCTGTTTTTGTACCTGGGGATCATCGGCCTGTACAACGCCATCGATGACCGCCGCGCCGCGGCACGCGCCGCCGGGTTGCTGGCGATTGTCGGCGTGGTGCTGCTGCCGATCATCCGTTACTCGGTGGTGTGGTGGAACTCGCTGCACCAGGGACAGACCATCCGGTTGATGGGCGAGTCGAGCATCGATGGCAGCATGGTGCCGCCGCTGATCGCGATGCTGCTGGGAACCAAGCTGTGGTTCGTCGGGTCGCTGCTGATGCGTGCAAGGGCGGACAACCTGCGACGAGAATCGACCAAGGGATGGGTTGCTGCGCTGCTCGAGGACAAGCAATGACGTATCAGCCCTATGTCATTGCCGCTTACCTGGTGTTCGTCGTGGTGCTCATGTGGGATTTTGTTGCGCCGCGGATTCAGATCGCGCGGTCGTTGCGTGCGGCGAGGTTGAGGATCCAGCGGGAGAAAGTCGCTCCTCCTAGTGGCATTCCTGCAAACCTGTAAGCAGTTCAGTCGTCATTCCCGCGAAGGCGGGAATCCAGTGACTTTAGCTTTCAACGTCGATGCAGGAACGCACTTGACCAGTTTCACTGAAAATCATGGTCGCAGGATTCCCGCCTTCGCGGGAATGACGGGACAAGAAGAATCAAGAGCTGGAACCAATGAACCCCATCCGTAAACGCCGCCTGATGTTGATCGTGCTGCTGGTCGCCGCCGCGGCCATCGCCACCACGCTGGTCGCCATGGCGCTGCAGCGCAACGTCGCCTATCTCTATACGCCGTCGGAAGTGCTGCGCGGTGAAGCAGGCAACCACGCGCGCTTCCGGCTTGGCGGCATGGTCCAAGCCGGTTCGTTCAAGCGTGCAGCCGGATCGATGCAGGCAAACTTCCGCGTCAACGATGGCGATGCGACGTTACCCGTCATCTATACCGGCATCCTCCCCGACCTGTTCCGCGAAAAGCAGGCGGTGATTGCGACCGGCCGCATGCAAGGCGATACCTTCATCGCCGAAAACGTGCTCGCCAAACATGACGAGACGTACATGCCGAAAGAAGTCGCCGACAAGATGGGGGCGGCGCACAAGAAGCACGACGTGCAGACGCCACCGGCAGCGACACAGACGGATCTGGCGCGTTGATGCTCACCGCGCTGCCTGAACTCGGCCAGGTCGCATTGATCCTGGCGTTGCAGGTCGCGTTCTTGCAGGCGTTGTTGCCGCTGGTCGGCGCACACCGCAGCATCGACAACCTGATGTCGATAGCACGACCAGCCGCCTACGCGCAACTGATCCTCGTCGCACTCGCATTCGCCAT
>JALYOU010000061.1 GCA_030856725.1 Pseudomonadota bacterium | reverse complement strand
GTTTTCGTCGCGGCTGCCGATGGTGACGCGCAAGGCATCGCCCAGCTGCGGCTGGTTGCGCATGTCGCGCACGACGATGCCGAGGTCCAGTAAATCCTGCAGCGCAGCTTCAGCATCCATGAATCGCAACAGCAGGAAGTTGCCTTGCGAAGGATAGACCTGCCGCACCGCTGGCGAAATCTGCAACGCGCGATACAACCGCTCGCGCTCGGCGACGATGTCCGCGACATGTGCGCGCGTGCGCGTCAGCACGTCCGGCTCCAGCGCCTGCAATGCCAGTCGCACGCACGGTGCGGGCAACGGATACGGCGCCTGGCAGTTGCGCAGCACCGCGATCAGGCGCACATCGGCAATCAATGTGCCGATGCGCGCGCCAGCCAGCGCGTGCGCCTTGGACAGGGTGCGCAGGACGGCGACATTGGGCAAGGCTTCGATCAGCGAAACCGCGGACGGCTGCGCGCTGAATTCGCCATACGCTTCATCGACAATCACCATCGCACGGCCTTGCAGGCGTAGCGCCATCGTCGTGATGTCCTGCAAGGACAACGCCTGCCCGGTCGGATTCGCGGGCGAGCACAGGAACACGAGCTTCGCGCTCGAGGCGAGTGCGGCCGCTGCCATCGCATCGAGATCGGATGAAATCTCGCCACCGTCGTCCCGCAATGGAATTTCAACCAGCGGCGCATTCTGCAGCCGCGCGCTGACTGCATACATGCCGAATACCGGGGGCGCGATGACGATCGCATCACAACCCGGATTGCACAGCGCGCGCACCAGCAGATCGATGGCTTCGTCGCTGCCACGCCCGACCAGCAACTGCTCCGGCTTCGCGCTGTAGAGATCAGCCAGCCGTTCGCGCAAGGCTTGCGGCTGCGGGTCGGGATAGCGCTGCGATGCGCGTTCCGCGTCCGCCGCGCTAGCCCATGGACTTTCGTTGGCATTGAGCCAGATCGAACCGGTGGCCGAGGTGCGACGCGCCGAGCCGTAACCTGCGAATTCGCGCAGATCGTCACGAACCAGATCGGCCGGATTCATGCCCTGCCGGATCACGACACACCCGCCTTGGCCGTGCGCACGTTCACCGCGCGCTCGTGCGCGACCAACCCTTCCGCGCGCGCGATTTCCGCCGCGCACGGGCCGATGCCGCGCACGCCCTGCCGCGTTGCCTGCTGCACGCTGATGGCGGTCTGGAAACTCGACACGCTCAATCCCGACAACGCACGCGCCGCGCCGCCGGTGGGCAGGACGTGGTTGGTGCCGCTGCAGTAATCGCCGAGCGCCTCGGGCGTCCAGTCGCCGAGGAACACCGAGCCGGCCGCTTCCACGCGATCCAGCCACTCGGGCGCGTCGCGCAACGCGAGGATCAAGTGTTCCGGTGCATAGGCGTTGCTGATGTCGAACGCATCGTCCAGCGTGCGCGTGCGGATCAGGCGCGAAGTCGCCAGTGCCTGCCGGGCGATGTCCCGGCGCGGCAGCGCATCGAGCTGTCGTTCGATTTCCAGCGCCGTTGCGCGCAGCAACGCCTGCGAATGCGAGATGAGGATCACCTGCGAATCCGCGCCATGTTCGGCTTGGGACAGCAGATCGGCCGCAACGAATTCCGGGTCGGCACCGGCATCGGCGATCACCAGTACTTCCGACGGGCCGGCCGGCATGTCGATCGCAGCGCCGTTCGCATCCTGCGCGACGAGTTGCTTGGCCGCCGTGACGTAGGCGTTACCCGGACCGAACAGCTTGTGGCATTTCGGAATCTCATCCGTGCCATACGCCATCGCCGCGATCGCCTGTGCGCCGCCGACCTTGAACACGCGCGTGATGCCGCACAACCGTGCCGCGTACAGCACCGCGGGATCGATGCGCCCATCCTTGCGTGGCGGCGAGCACAGCACAACCTCACGACAGCCAGCCAGTTTTGCGGGAATACCGAGCATCAGGGCGGTCGACGGCAACGGCGCGCTGCCCGCGGGCACGTACAGGCCGACGCGTGCGATCCCGCGCAGCACACGTCCGCAGCGCACACCTGGCGCGGTTTCGATTTCGAACGATAGCGGCATGCCCGCGCGGTGCCAGGCCTCGATCCGGCAGAACGCATCGCGCAGCGCTTTCTTCATTGGATTGGCGAGTCCCGCGCAAGCCGCGTCAAACTCGCCATCACTCACTGTGAGCGACTGCAGCGCGACGCCATCGAAACGCTCGGTGAGCGCACGCAAGGCGACATCACCTTCGTCGCGAACCTGCCGGATGGTGGCGCGTGCAGTCGCGAATACCGTGTCGGCGATCGCAGCCGAAGGCCGTTGCAGCAATGCCGCCCGCGCGTTCGCATCGAGCGCCTGCCATTCGATGATGGGCATCTGCAATGGTGCCTCAGCCAAAGTTTCCACCTGTGATGCGGCTCGGGCGCTCATGCCAGCATCCTCTCTACCGGCAATACCATCAGGCCACGCGCACCGGCGCGTTTAAGATCCTCCAGCCGCTGCCACGTCATCGACCCATGGCACAGCGCCTGCAGCGCCAGCCCATCGCCGCCATCGACCTGCATCACTGTCGGCGCGTCGACGTCGGGCAGCAATCGCATCAATCCCGCCAGCTGGCTGCGTTGCGCCTGGAACAGCAGCAGGCGACTGTCCTTCTGCCGCAGCACCCCATCCAGCCGGCGCAGCAGCATCGCCGCCAGTTCGCCGCGTGCATCCTCGAATTCCGACACCGGCCCGGCCAGCACCGCCTGACTTTGCAGCAGCGTCAGCACAGGTTTGAGTTGGTTGGCCGCGAGCGTTGCGCCGCTGGACACCAGATCGCAGACAGCATCGGCCTGACCCAGGCGCGGCGCGATCTCGACTGAACCCGACAACACCACGACAGCGGCATCGATATCCTGTTCGCGCAGCCATGCCGCCAGGATCGACGGATAGCTGGTGGCGATGCGCTTGCCCTGCAGCTGCGATGTCCCGGTCCAGTCCCACGCGTCAGGCACGGCAAGATCCAGTCGGCAGCCGCCGAAACCCAGCTCGCGCACGGCCCGATATGCCGGCGCCAGTCCGCGCGCAGCGCGCTCGCCGGCCTGTTCAACGAGCACGTTGTTGCCGACCACACCGAAGTCGCAGATGCCATCAGCGATGAGCCCGGGAATGTCGTCGTCGCGCACCAGCA
>JALYOU010000055.1 GCA_030856725.1 Pseudomonadota bacterium | reverse complement strand
GTCACGCTGGCGCGGTGGATCTTGGCTTTGAGCAGGGTCAGTTGCATGGCGTCACTCCAGCGGACGTCATTGTCCGGCGGTCAGGCGCGCAGTGTAGGCAGGGGGTTTCCGCACTGCAACATGGGGTATGTAGGGAGGGCTTTGGCCACCATAGCGTGAGCGAAAAAGAACGGCGTTGGGCCAAGGCCTACCCTACAGTTCGAGGTTGTCAATGAGCCGCGTGTTGCCCAGGCGCGCAGCGATCAGCGCTACCAGCGGGCTGTTTGCGTCTTCCGGTTCAGCCAACCCGCTCGTCCTCAGGGCCGCGTAATCCACCACGAACCCTGCCGCCTTCAGGGCCGCCCTCCCCTCCTCTTCAATCTTCCTTAGCGACTGACCCGCGGCGACCTGATCGCGCATCCAAAGCAAGGTGCGATGGATGGAAGCAGCGACGGGGCGCTGTTCGGATGACAGGTACTGGTTGCGCGAACTCATCGCCAAGCCATCGGCTTCGCGTTGCGTGGGGGCGGCAATGATCTCGACCGGGAATGCAAGGTCACGGACGAAATACCGGATCACGGCCAGCTGCTGGTAATCCTTCCTGCCGAACACCGCGACATCCGGTTGAACCTGGTTGAACAATCGCGAGACGACGGTGACGACGCCATCGAAATGCCCGGGGCGATGCGCACCGTCGAGCACGTCGGTGATGCCGGGCACGCGCATCCGCACGGCGGCGTCTGCGCCGAAGGGATACATGGTGTCAACCGATGGCATCCACGCCATATCGCAACCAGCGTCATCGAGCATGGCCACGTCGCGCTCCGGAGTGCGCGGATAACGGTCGAAGTCTTCGTTCGGACCGAACTGCGTCGGATTCACGAAGAGGCTGGCGACGACGCGGTCTGCATGCTGTTTCGCCAACGCGATCAGCGACTGGTGGCCTGCATGCAGGTTGCCCATGGTCGGGACGAAACCGATGCGCTGGCCGGCGCGTTTCCATTCGGCAATGCGGGCTCGAAATTCAGACAGTTCGGTAACGGTTTCAATCATTTGCACTTTAATTCATACACAGTCGGAGTTTTCTGTAGTTGCGAATTCATTCGCACACATTAGATTTTTGCAAAAGCGTGCGAATGAATTCGCAACCACAGAAGACGGAGTAGAAGTTCATGCGTAGGCATGCTCGGCATCTGGAAACGATCCATCTCGCACAGCCTGTGCGAACGCCTGCACCGCACCGGCCACCGAACCCCCTTCGGCAAGGAAATCCTTGACGAACTTGGGCCGGCGATGGCCACTGTCGAGCCCCAGGAAATCGTGCAGCACCAGCACTTGGCCATCGCAACCGGGGCCTGCGCCGATGCCGATGGTAGGAATCGAGAGGGATGCGGTGATGGCAGCGGCAAGCGGCGATGGCAAGCACTCCAGCACTAGCAGCGCGGCGCCCGCTTCGGCGACGGCCAGCGCGTCTTCGCGCAAGGTGTTCGCAGCCGCTTCGTCGCGGCCCTGCACCTTGTAGCCGCCGAAGCGCAGCACGGACTGCGGGGTGAGCCCCAGATGCGCGGACACGGGGATTTCGCGCTCGACCAGGAAGCGGATCGTCTCGAGCTTGTGGCCGGCACCTTCCAGCTTGACCATCGCCGCGCCAGCCTGCAGTAAACGCGTCGCGGCATCCAACGCACGTTCGGGCGTGGCATCGGACTGGAATGGCAGGTCGGCGATCAGCAACGCTCGCGACAGGCCGTGTGCCACGCAACGCGTGTGATATGCGATGTCATCCACCGTGACCGGCAGCGTGGAGTTGTGCCCCTGCACCACCATGCCCAGGGAATCGCCTACCAGGACGAGGTCCACGCCATTAGCATCGAGCGTGCGCGCGAAACCGGTGTCGTAGGCGGTAAGCATCACCAGTTTCCGGCCGGAGTGTTTGGCTTCGGCGAGGTCGGGGACGGTCATGGGTTTGGAGGTGGTGTTCATTGGCGTCGCGGCTTGTGCTTCAAATTCAAATTTTCGTCGCCGGTCGATACCGGGCCCTGTCTTGACACTATCGTGCCAGATCGGCGAGCGGTCCACGAAAGGCTTTAGTTCGTCATTCCCGCGCAGGCGGGTACCCATGCCGGTAAACCCAGCAGGGCAATCTTGCAATCTCACAATGCGCTCGCATGGGTTCCCGCCTGTGCGGGAATGACGAGTTCCTAGCGCTTAACGTTGTCCAGTACTTCGATGGCATCGCTACCGATCGCCGCTGTCAATTCGCGCACGGCACCCTGCCCCGGAATCATCGCGTCCGCCGCGATTTCCGCCAGCGGCAGCAACACGAACGCGCGTTCATGCAGATGCGGATGCGGTACGCGCAGGCCGGGTTCATCGATCACGGCGTCGCCGTACAACAACAGGTCGAGATCGAGCGTTCGCGGACCCCAGCGTGCTTCCACATCGCGGTCGCGTCCGTGGGAACGCTCGATCACCAGCATCGCGTCCAGCAGCGTGCGTGCATCGAGGCTGGTTTCCAGCAACGCGACCGCATTGATGAAATCAGGCTGCTCGGTCACGCCCCAAGCAGCGGAACGATACAGCTGCGATGCGCGCACCATTCGTGTCGAAGGCAGGCGATCGAGTTCGCGAATCGCCTCGTACAGCGTCACGACTGGATCGCCGAGATTGCCTCCCAGCGCGATGAACGCCCGCACAGGCTGCTTCATTCGGCGGCGGCAGCCGGGCTGCGACGACGACGGCGGCGTTTGCGCGGCGCATCGCCGTCGTCGCCTTCCGAGGGCTTGCCTTCCGTGGATTCCATTCCATCCTGTTCAATGTCTTCGTCGCCCGACTGCGCCTGCAACTCGCGCCAGAATTCGACATCTTCTGCATGCTCGTTCGACGCCACCAGGCGCAGCACCAAAAAGTCGTATGCCGCGCGGAAACGTGGATGCGCGAGCAACCGCGGCACCCGCTTGCGTTGCGAGAAACGGGATTGCAACAGCCAGATTTCCTGCATCGGCAACGAAAATCGCCGCGGCAAGGCGATGATCGATGCCTGGTGCAACGTCACGCGATCGGCCGCGCGGCGCTGCGCCTCGGCGGCGTGCATGCCCTGCGCTTGCAGTGCCATCAGTGCGCGGCAGTACGCCGGCCACAGCAGTACGGCGAACAGGAACGCTGGCGACACCGGCTCATCGTTGGCAACGCGCTTGTCGGTGCCCGTCAAGCCTTCGAGCAGCATCCTGCGCAATGCGCCGCTGCGATTGGCCGTGAGTGCGGCCGCGGTTTCTGGAAACAGCGCGGGCAGCAATCCATGTGTTTCGAGGCGTTCGAAACTCGCGACCGCATGTCCCGACAGAAACAGCTTCAGGCATTCCT
>JALYOU010000153.1 GCA_030856725.1 Pseudomonadota bacterium | reverse complement strand
TGCCGACCACGGTGCCGAACAGGCCGAGCAAAGGTCCAGCCGCGGCGATCGTGCCGAGCGTGTTGAGGAAACGTTCCATGCGATGCACCAGATGCCGGCCGACATCTTCGATGCGTTCGCGGATCTGGTCGCGCGGGCGGTTGCGGACATCCAGAGCGGCCGCCAGCAACTCGCCGAGTGGCGACGTGCCGCGCAGGGAATCGATGTGCGCCGGATCGAGCTTGCCGCGCGCGGCCCATGCACGGACTTCCTCGCCCAGGCCCGGTGGAAGCACAGCCTTGCGGCGCAGCGTCCAGAACCGCTCGACGATGATGCCCAACCCCACCAGCGACAACAGCAGCAGCGGGATCATCGGCCATCCGCCCGCCTTGATCAGTTCCAGCACGCTTCGATCCTCCGGCACGACTGGCCGTCTCAATGCAGGTAGATAGGATAGCCCGCGCGACGGTGATACCCCAGCCGGCTCGGCAGGGAGCGCCACAAAGCCGGCAACTCGGCTACGGCATGCGTACCGGTTGCACCTGCCTGGATCGTTGCACGGCGTCCCACAGGCGCGGGCGCGTGTCGCGATTGCCGGTAACGTCGATGCCTTCGGCGCTGAAACGGATGCGCAACGCACCCTGCTCAACGGTGGAGGCGACGTGTGCCCCGGCCTTTCGCCAGCGCGCGACGATCTCGTCTTTCGGATGCCTGAACCGGTTGCCGTAGCCGGCGGAGGCGACGGCGAACCGCGCACCGGATGCGGTCACGAATTCCGTGTCCGACGAACCTGCACTGCCGTGATGCGCCATCAGCACGACATCGGAACGCACATCATCCTTGCTGAGGCGCAGCAGGTCGCGTTCGATCACCTCACCGATATCGCCCGTCAGCAGCGCCGAACCATGCAAGGTCTCGATACGCAGCACGCAGCTCGATTCGTTCTTGAAGTAGGGAAAATAAATCGGCGGATGCAGGAAGCGGAATGTCACGCCGTTCCAGCGCCATGCCGTTCCGGCGATGCAGCGATGCGTTGCGATGGTGGGCGAACCGGCAGGCCCCATCAGCGTGCGCACTGGAAAGCGGCGCAACACCGCGTCCAGCCCGCCGGCATGGTCGTTGTCGCCATGGCTGACGACGGCCGCATCGAGGCCGCGCACGCCCAATGCATGCAACGCCGGTACCACGGCGCGATCGCCGGCATCGAATCCATCCTTAACCGCCGGTCCCATGTCGTACAGCAATGCGTGACGCGATGTGCGTACCAGCAAGGACAAGCCCTGCCCCACGTCGATGACGACGATCTCGGCCTCGCCATGTCCCGGCAACTCGCGATCGGGCCACAGCAGCGGCAGCCACAACAGCAACGCCAATGGCTTACCCGGCACACCGCGCGGCAACAGCAACCAGATGGCGCCAAGCAGGGCCAATGGCAGCGCGTACCAGCGCGCGTCCGGCAGCCACCACAACGCGATGCCGCTGTTGCCCAAGCGATCGAACAAGGGCCATGTCAAATCGAAGGCCAGCGCAGATTGACGCCAGATCCACAGGCCCCAACCTTCATGTAGCGCCTCTAGCGCAGTCCCGATCAGCGACAGCGGCACGACGACGAGGCTCCACCACGGCACCGCCACGAGATTGGCTAGCGGTCCGGCCAACGAGGCCTGGCCAAACAACGCGACGGTCAACGGCAGCAGCCCAAGCGTTGCAACGCCTTGCGCGCTGAGAAAATCCTTGAAGATATTGCGCGTGCCCTGCGGCAGGCACCACAGCAACCAGCCGACACCGACGAAACTCAGCCAGAAGCCCGGCGCAAGCAAGGCGAGCGGATCGAGGATGAGCAGCACGATCGCGGCCAATGCCAAAGATTCGGTCGCATGCTGCGGACGACGCCACAAGCGCGCCGCAACAATCACCGCGATCATCAGCGTCGTACGTACGGTCGGAAGTGCGAAACCCGCAACGGCGGTGTAAGCGCAGGCGCCAACCAGCGCCGAGATCGCGGCGGCGTGCGGTCTTGGCAGGCGTCGCGCCAGCGAGGGCAGCAATCGCCACAGCATCGATGCGAGCAAGGCGAAGAAACCGGCCACCAAGCCAACATGGAAGCCTGAAATCGCGATCAGGTGCGTCAGTCCTGTCGCGCGAAGGGTTTCCCAGTCCTCGTCGCCAAGATCGCGTGTGTCGCCCAAGGCCAGTGCTCGGATGAAGCGCGATGATGTGCTTGGAATGCTGCCGGCGATGCGGCGCGACATCACGTCGCGCCAGGCCTCGATGCCTTGGGGCCTTGAAAGTGGGCGCGCAGATGCCGTGTCGCGCACGTAGCCACTGGCCGACAAGCGCTGCGCGAGCGCGTACTTCTCGCTATCGAAGCCACCGGGGTTGCGCAGCCCTCGCGGCGCACGCAGTTTCACCTTCATTTCCCAGCGCGCCCCTGCCTGCAGGTCACGAGCAGTAGGATCCTCGTCATACCACGCCAGTTGCAGCATCTTCCCGCGCAATGGTGCGGGTTGCGACGACGTGCGATCGACGCGGAAACGGAATCGCGTGCGTCGCGGTTCGCTGTGCGGCAGGTCGATGATGCGGCCTTGGACAACAACCTCACCATGCTCCATCGCCAATGGGAGCTGCCGTGACAGCACTGACGTGGCGTGCATGCCCACCAGTCCAAAACCGAAGAGCAACGCACCGAACAGGCGCAACCGTGCGATTCGTAACCACAGCACGAACCCGACGCCGAGCATTACCCCCAGCAACAGCCATGGCGGTAGTCCCGGCAGCAACAGACATGCGAACGCGCCAGCCGCCAAGCCCAGGGCAACTCCAATTCCGAAGGGCGGAGTCGCCACCACGTGGCCCATGTCATTCCTTGTTGCGCCGATGCATGGCAACAGGAATGACTATCCGCGATAGATCACAAGCATGTGATCAGCTTGATTTCCATCGGGATGTAGGAAAGCTCTGAAACGCCCGCCATTTCGTCCCGCAGGGGACTTCCTTGGGGCGCAGGAAAGCGACAGCGCGACTCACACCTCAGCCGCGGACAGCTCCCTCAACTTCCCCTCATGCAACTCGAGCACGCGATCCAACCGTCGCGCCAGCCCGCGATCGTGCGTCACCAGCACCAGGCTGGTCTTCTCGGCGCGATTCAATTCCAGCATCAGCTCGAAGACGTTCGCGGCCGTGCGCTCGTCCAGGTTGCCGGTGGGTTCGTCGCCCAGTACGCAGGCCGGCTTGTTGACCAGCGCTCGCGCAACCGCCGCACGCTGCCGCTCGCCGCCGGACAATTCGCCCGGTTTGTGTTCGAGTCGGTGTCCGAGTCCCACGGATTCCAGCAGCCTTCTTGCGCGTTCGGAGGCATCGGACACCGATGTGCCGTTGAGCAGCACTGGCAGCATCACGTTTTCCAGCGCGGTGAATTCCGGCAGCAGGTGATGGAACTGATACACGAAACCCAACGCGCGATTGCGCAGAGTGCCGCGCGCCGCGTCCGACAGCGTGGACATCTTCTGCCCTGCGACAAACACTTCACCCGCGCTCGGCGTATCCAGCCCGCCGAGCAGATGCAGCAACGTGCTCTTGCCTGCACCGGAAGCCCCGACGATCGCCACCGTCTCGCCCGCGTGCACCAGCAGGTCGAGCCCATCAAACACATGCGTCCGCAACGAACCTTCCGCGTACGTCTTGCCCAACCGTTCGGCATGGATCACAGCTTCGCGCTGCTCCGAATTCCCAATCCCCAATCCCAAATCCCGGATCTTCTCACTCATAGCGCAACGCCTCCGCCGGCGCCGTCCGCGACGCACGCCACGCCGGATAGATCGTGGCAAGGAAACTCATTGCCAGCGCGATCATGCCAATCACCGCCACGTCGCCCGTCTGCAGGTCGGTCGGCAGGCCGGTGATGTAATAGACATCCTCGGGCATCAGCACGACGCCGAATCCGCGCTCAATGGCCCGGAGGATGTGCTCCAGGTTGAGCGTGAGCGCGACGCCACCGATCACGCCCAGCACTGTGCCGATCACGCCGATCAGCGTGCCCTGCACCATGAAGATCTGCATCACGCCTTTGGGCGACAAACCCAGCGTGCGCAGGATGGCGATGTCGGCTTGCTTGTCAGTGACCAGCATCACCTGCGAGGACACAAGGTTGAAGGCGCCCATCGCAATGATCAGCGACAACAGGATCGCGATCATGGTTTTTTCCATCTTCAACGCACGAAAGATGTTGGCGTTCTCGCTGCTCCAGTCGGTGATGCGGTAGTCGCCGCGCAGGCTCAATGCAAGATCGCGCGCGACTTCCCAAGCGATGTCCATGTCATGCAGCCGCAGTCGCACGCCGGTGACGCCGTCGCCCATGCGTAGCACACGCTGCAGGTCGCTCATGTGGACGATCGCGAGACCCTTGTCGTATTCGTTATGTCCGGCCTCGAAAATGCCGGACACCTTGAAGCGTTTCAGCTTCGGCATCGCGCCCATTGGCGTGCTCTGTGTATCACCAAGTGTCACGACGACGTTGTCGCCCACGCTCAAGCCAAGCCAGATCGCGAGCTCCTTGCCCAACACGATGTTGTAGGCGCCCGGCTGCAGATCCTCGATCCTGCCGACCGTCATTTTCTCGGCAAGCACGGACACCGCGCGTTCCTGCTGGGGCGCGACGCCGCGAATCAATGCGGGCTGGTTGCGCACGCCCGCGAGCAGCGCCTGGATGTCGATGTAAGGCGCGGCGCCGGCGACGCGCTTGTCCTGCATCGCGACGTGCACGGCCTGCTGCCAGTTCTCCAGCGGCGCGCCCTCGGCATTGACCGTGGCGTGCGCGACCATCTGCAACATGCGATCGCGGATTTCGCGCTGGAAGCCGCCCATAACCGCCAGCGTCGTGATCAGCACGGTCACGCCGAGCGCGATGCCGAGAATCGATGCCATCGAGATGAAGGAGATGAAACCGTTGCGGCGTTTGGCGCGCAGGTAGCGCAGGCCGATGGCGACAGGAATGGGTTTGAACATGGGCACGGACTGCTGAGACAGCCGCTATGGTGCCACCGCACCGCGCTGGCGCGAAGCGATCGCCGGTGGCGCGGCCAGACGGAGTTCACGTCGCGCGGCTGCGGACAGGGTGTCAGGCCACCAGTTCGCATGCCGGATCCGGCCTGTTTCATCGCGCCAGCGTACGAATGCCAGCGATCCACGCCATTGCAGTCCGACATCACGGATGGGTTCACCGTCCAGCGTCACCGGAACGTCGGTACCTGGCCAGACGAAGGAAAGGACCGGCTTGCGTGATTCGCGGCCGGCCACCCAGAGGCCGTATGCGGAGACACAGGCGGCTAAAGGCCAGGCAGCCAGACGCGGCATTTCGGAAGCGATGATCGAGAAGACCCCAAAGACGGTCAGCGCGAGCAGCCCGGCAATCACCCAGCGCGATGGCCTCCAGTCAATGCGGCAACCCGGCGATGCGATGGAGGAGCGCTGCGATTTCGACATCTTCAGGACTCTCATGGCCCAGGAACCAGCGCCAGAGCTTATCGTCCTCGCTGTCCAGCACGCGTAGGAAAACACCGCGTTCGGTGTCGGATGCGTGCGGCCACGCCTGATCCAGGTAGCGCGTCAGCAGCTGATCCAGCTCCCGCATGCCGCGCCGGCATCGCCAGCGCAGGCGTTTGATGTCGGCGTCATCGTCCATCCGAAGGGCTTCGCAGGTCACGCAGTACGCAACATGCCCGTGACCAGCACGATCCACATCGCCCAGATCACGATGTTGCTCGCCAGGAATACATACAGGCGATGCCGGATGCGGTTATAGGTGCAATGGATGTAGCTGTGCAGATAGCGCAGGACCACATAGGCCCATGCCAGGCCCATGATCAGCGGCGACACCTGCGCGGTCGCGAAAGCAGCGACCAGCGCTACGTAGAACAGCACCGGCGCCTCGAACAGATTCTTGTAGTTGTCGGCGGCACGCGTATCGGCGAAGCGTGACGCCATCTGCGAACTGCTCGGAATATCACGCATGTGCATGCCGCTGGCTAGCATCTGGCGCTTGCGTTCGAAGAACATGCGGAAGGTAATCAACGCAACGAGGAATACCATCGCCGCGGCGGGCAGGAAAATCATCGTGGATTGCATAGCGCGTTACCTTCGTTGCGAGTCGTCGGGCTTCTCTACCGGATCGCTGCATCCGCGCCTCTGTAGGAGCGGCTTCAGCCGTGAGCGCCGGCGCAGGTTGAACACCGCTGAAAGTACACCACTGAAGACAAATCAGCTCCTGCTTCAATCAGGGGTGAATTCTGCTTCTTCTCTCCACTGGCCTACTCGCATTACTAGTGCTCGCGGCTGAAGCCGCTCCTACAAAGGCGTGTTCGATCCTTTGGCGAGCTCCGGCTCGGACTCACCACGATCGGGAGTGCGAGTTCGATACATCTGGACTTCAACCGCGCCGAGCCAGCATCAACTGCTTGATCTCGCCGATCGCCTTGGCGGGGTTCAATCCCTTCGGGCAGGTCCGCGTGCAATTCATGATGGTGTGGCAGCGATACAACTTGAATGGATCCTCAAGATCATCCAGCCGCGCGCCGGTGTCCTCGTCGCGACTGTCGATGATCCAGCGATATGCCTGCAGCAATACCGCTGGGCCGAGGTAACGCTCGCCATTCCACCAGTAGCTGGGGCATGCGGTCGAACAGCAGGCGCAGAGGATGCATTCGTACAGGCCATCGAGCTTGGCGCGATCTTCCTTCGACTGCAGGCGTTCGCGATCCGGCGGTGCGGGGCTCTGCGTGCGGATCCACGGTTTGATGGAGGCGTATTGCGCGTAGAAATGGGTCAGGTCCGGCACCAGGTCCTTGACCACGGGCATGTGCGGCAGCGGATAGACCGGCACCTCGCCTTTGCCGCTGCAATCCGATATCGCCTTGGTGCAGGCCAGTGTGTTGGTGCCATCGATGTTCATCGCGCAGCTGCCGCAGATACCTTCGCGGCAGGAGCGACGGAAGGTCAGCGTCGGGTCGATCTCGTTCTTGATCTTGATCAGCGCATCGAGAACCATCGGTCCGCACGCAGCGGTGTCGATGTCGTAGGTGTCGACGCGGGGATTCAAGCCGTCATCGGGATTCCAGCGATAGACCTTGAAGCTGCGCACGGCCTTGCCGCCGGCAGCAGCAGGAAAGTGTTTGCCCTTCTGGATCTTCGAGTTCTTTGGAAGTGCGAATTCAGCCATCTCGTTTCCTGCAGCTTTTGGTAGGAGCGGCTTCAGCCGCGAGCTTTGCGTATGCGTATCTGCCGATTGAAGTGCTCGCGGCTGAAGCCGCTCCTACAGGATCAATAGACTCGGGCTTTGGGTGGCACGACATCCACTTCATCGGTCAGTGTGACCATGTGCACCGGGCGATAGTCGATGCGTGTGTTGCCGACATCATCCACCCAGCACAAGGTGTGCTTCTGCCAGGTCGCATCGTCGCGCTCGGGGAAATCCTCGCGCGCATGTGCCCCACGAGACTCAGTGCGGTTTTCGGCGGAAACAATCGTGGTCATGGCCTGGCCGAGCAGGTTCTGCAGCTCGAGCGTCTCGACCAGGTCCGAATTCCAGATCATCGAACGGTCGCTCACCTTGACGTCCGCGAACGATGCATTGATTTCGCGGATCTTGCGCACGCCATCGGCCAGAGTTTCGCCGGTACGGAACACCGCCGCGTCGTTCTGCATGGTGCGTTGCATGCTGTCGCGGATCTGCGCGGTAGACACGCTGCCATGTGCATTGCGCAACTTGTCGAGGTTGGCCAGCGACGCATCGCAGGCGTCGCCCGCCAGCCTGGAGTGCGGCACTCCACGCTTGATCGTCTCGCCGCAGCGGTTGGCGACGGCGCGGCCGAACACGACCAGGTCGAGCAGCGAATTCGAGCCGAGGCGATTGGCGCCATGCACCGACACGCAGGCCGCCTCACCGATCGCGTACAGCCCCGGCACGACCACGTCCGGATCACCATTCTTCAGCTGCACGACTTCGCCGTGGTAATTGGTCGGAATGCCGCCCATGTTGTAGTGCACGGTCGGCAACACCGGGATCGGCTGCTTGGTGACATCGATGCCGGCAAAGATTTTCGCGCTCTCGGCGATGCCCGGCAGTTTTTCGTGGATGTCGTTCGGGTCAAGATGGGTGAGGTCGAGATGGATGTGGTCCTTGTGCTCGCCAACCCCGCGTCCTTCGCGGATCTCGATCGTCATCGAGCGAGACACCACGTCGCGTGACGCAAGATCCTTCGCATTCGGTGCGTAGCGTTCCATGAAGCGCTCGCCGCTGTGGTTGCGCAGAATGCCACCTTCGCCGCGCACGCCCTCGGTGATCAGCACGCCTGCGCCGTAGATGCCGGTGGGATGGAACTGCACGAATTCCATGTCCTGCAGCCCGAGGCCCGCGCGCAGCGCCATGCCGCCGCCGTCGCCGGTGCAGGTGTGCGCGGAAGTCGCGCTGAAATACGCACGGCCGTAACCACCCGTCGCCAGCACAACGCCATGCGCGCGGAACAGATGCAGCGTGCCCTCGGCCATGTCCAGCGCGAGCACACCACGACATGCGCCGTCGGCATCCATGATCAGGTCGAGCGCGAAGTATTCGATGAAAAAGCGCGCGTCGTGTTTCAACGATTGCTGGTACAGCGTGTGCAGGATCGCGTGACCGGTGCGGTCGGCGGCGGCGCAGGTACGTTGCGCAGGCGGACCTTCACCGTAGTGGGTCGTCATGCCGCCGAACGGACGCTGATAGATCTTGCCGTCCTCAGTGCGCGAGAACGGCACGCCCTGGTGCTCGAGTTCGATGATCGCCGGGATCGCTTCGCGGCACATGTATTCGATCGCGTCCTGGTCGCCGAGCCAATCGGAACCCTTGATCGTGTCGTAGAAGTGATAACGCCAGTCGTCCTCACCCATGTTGCCGAGCGCGGCAGAAATGCCACCCTGCGCGGCCACGGTGTGCGAGCGCGTCGGGAACACCTTGGTGATGCACGCCGTCTGCAGACCCTTTTGCGCGAGGCCGAACGTCGCGCGCAGGCCAGCGCCACCGGCGCCGACCACGATCATGTCGTAGTGGTGTTCCTGGATCGTGTAAGCGTTGGTCATGCGGTCAGGCCATCAGGGCTATGCGGCCAATCGCGTACAGCGACGCAAATGCGCCGAGGGCGCAGGCCAGGGTGACGAGGAGTTGCAACGTGACTTCGGCAGCGCGGGTGTGGACGTAGTCCTCGATCACCACTTGCAGGCCGAGCTTGCTGTGCCAGAAAAGCGCAACAATGAAGACGGCGAACAGCACGGCATTCAATGGCCGCCCGATCGCCGCGCGCACCGTGTCCAGGTCAGCACCAACCAGCGACACCAGCAACCCGAGGAACCACGCCACGAGCGGTATCAGCGCAATCGCAGTGACCCGCTGCCACCAGAAATGATCCGTACCCGCCTTGGCTGAGCCCAGACCCCGCGCGCGTTGCATTGGATTGCGGAATCGTCCGTTGTCCGCGCTCATGCAGCACCGCCGAGCGCCACGAACCAGATCGACGCGGTGAACACGACCGTCAACACCGCAACGGCGTAACCGGAGCGATACACGTCCGGTATGTCGAAGCCCCAGCCCGCATCCCACAGCAGATGGCGTATCCCGTTGAGCAGGTGATAGACCAGCGCGAGCGAGAAAACGAACAGGATGAACTTGCCGAATGGAGATCCCAGCGCGTCGGCGGCGTTGGCGTAACTTTCGCCGCCCGCGGCGACGGCCAGCAGCCACCATGCCAGCGCGAATACGCCCACCACCAGCGCAACGCCGGTCGCGCGGTGCAGGATCGACATCACCATGGTCAGCTGCCAGCTGTAGACCTGCAGATGCGGTGACAAGGGACGTTCGCGATGTGTCATCGGCAACTCGTTGTTGTTGCTGGGCGGCAATGCCGCATGGAGTGTTGATACTCGTCCTTGATGCACACGTTTCCTGATTTGAATAGCGGTTACTCAGAAATCAATACAGCGTCCGTTCTTTTCCCAATCGCCGTAGCGGGTCGGATCGAGACCTTCGCGCCCACCGATCTCTTTCGGCCGTGTCTGCGCTACGGTCTCGATCGACTTCTCCGCCGTCTTGTCGGACACGGAGTCGGCTGGATCAGTTGCGGAAGAGGTTTCGCCTATCATTCCAAGCTCTCGATACCCAGCCAGTCTAAGTCCCGCCCCCATGACGGACAACCCGCACGCCGTGGAACCCCTTGTT
Organism: Pseudomonadota bacterium; assembly: GCA_030856725.1. Classification (GTDB taxonomy): domain Bacteria; phylum Pseudomonadota; class Gammaproteobacteria; order Xanthomonadales; family Xanthomonadaceae; genus JALYOU01. The sequence continues at coordinate 2,718 of JALYOU010000153.1, read as the reverse complement.
TTTGGCCTTCCCGATCACCGCATCGTCTCGCTCGCGGGCCGCGATGCGGGCGCATTTGCGCAGGCGCAGTTCATGAATGATGTCGCCGCGCTGACGGTAGGGCATTGGCAATGGAACGGATGGCTGACGCCGAAAGGACGCGTGATCACGCTGTTCGCACTGCTGAAACTCGATCCGGACGCCTTGTTGCTGATCGTGGCGGATGCCGATGTGGTGGCGCTGGTCGCGCAATTGCAGCGTTATGTGTTCCGCAGCAAGGTCAGGATCGACGTTGTCGAAGACCGGGTCGTCAACGGATCGATCTCAGCTCCTCGCACCGCGCAGGCATCGGCATTCGCCGCAGGCACAGATCGCGACATCGAACTGGACATGAGCGGCGACGGTGGCGCGCGCACGTTGCGCATCGCGGTCGAAGCCGGTGGCAACGATGCGGGTGCAGCCACTCGCTGGGAAGCGTTTGACCTCACGCACGGCCTGCCCCGGCTAGGTGAGACACAGACCGAACAGTGGACCCCGCAACAGTTGTCACTGGATCGGCTCAAGGCCTACAGCGTCAAAAAGGGCTGTTATCCAGGTCAGGAAATCGTTGCACGCACGCATTTCCTCGGGCAGGCGAAGCGAGGACTGGTGTTGTTCGATTCGGAGCAGCCGCTTCATCCTGGCAGCGAAGTGCGCGAGGACAGTACGACGCACGGTTCTATCGTGAGCGGTGCCGGTAGCGTTGCCTTGGCGGTGATGGCCCCTCCGCAGTCGAGCCAGGCACTACACGTCGACGGCGTCCTGATTCGAACACGTCCGCTTCTTTCAGGGCTTGCACGCTAGGACCCTGCAGCGGAACAGCTCTTCGTAGGTGCGGCTTCAGCCGCGAGTTTTGTGGCCTTTCCCAGAACCTGGTTGAAGAGCTCGGCTGAAACCGCTCTCCTACGAAAAATCAAACGCGGCAGCGTCAGACCAACTCTCCTGCAGCTGCGATGATCTGATCATCCGACGGAATCACCAGAAACGCCGCTCCTGCCAGCGGCGTGAACGTGTCCGCTCCCACCACGCGCTTCAGAGGTTTCGCACCGTGTCCGGCCTCACTGATCGCCGTGATGATGCCCTCGCCCACGCCCGCACTCTTGCGACCTTCGTCGACCACGATGATCCGTGCGCATTCACCAGCGTGTTTCGCGATTGCCGCATCGTTAAGCGGCACCAGCCACCGCAGATCCACGACACGCGTTTTCCAGCCGTGGTTCGCTTCGATCTGCCGTGCGGCGCGCAGGCTCATCGGCACCCCGTTGCCGAAGGAGAAGATGACGCAATCGCGGGCCTCGGCGTTGTAGACACGCTCTTCGCCGAGCACCAATGCCTGGTCGGGCGACGGGTAATTCGTCAGCCATTGCCCGTCGCCGGCTGCGTACAGATCCTTCGCCATGTACAACGCGATGGGCTCGAGGAAGGCACAGACACGCCCATCGACTTTCGCCAGCGCCACAAGCGTGCGCAGCATCATTGCAGCATCGTCGCCGCGCGACGGACACCCGACGACCAGTCCGGGGATATCGCGCAGCGCGGTGATCGAATTGTCGTTATGGAAATGGCCGCCGAAGCCGCGCTGGTAGCCCAGCGACGCGATCCGCATCACCATCGGATTTCGGTACTGCCCGTTGCTGAAAAACTGCAGCGACGCCGCCTCGCCGCGGATCTGGTCGCAGGCATTGTGGAAATACGCGAGGTACTGGATTTCCGGCAGCGGTAGCAGGCCCATGTTGGCGTAGCCCTGCGCCAGGCCGAGAATGATGGTCTCGTCCAGCAGCGTATTGAACACGCGCCGGTTGCCGAATGCCTTGTGCAGGCCTTTGGTGACGGTGTAAACGCCGCCTTTCTGCGCCACGTCCTCGCCGAACAGCAGCGCTTCCGGATACTTGCAGAACAGGTCGTGCAATGCGTTGTTGATCTGCACCGCGAGGTGCTTCGGCACCTGTTTCTCCGGCAGCTTCGCACCGCTTCCGAAGACGTCAAGACGCTTCGCATCGAAATCGGAACGGGTCGCCTCGGCCTGCACCTTGTCCGGCGTGTACGGCGCGAGCGGCGCCACCACGTCATTCAACTCGGTCAGGCGCGGACGCTGGTCCGCATCTTCGGCGGCGGCAAAACACTTCGCGCGGGTTGCTTCGTACAGGGCGACGATCTCGTCCTTCGACATCAATCCTGACTCAAGCGCGATCGCGGCCGAACGCAGCAGCGGATCACCCGCTTCCACCGCGACCAGCTCCTCGATGCTGCGCCATTCGATTTCAAAATCAGTGCCGGCGTGGCCCATGATCCGCGTGGTCTTGAGATGCAGGAACGTCGGGCGGCGCGTGCGCCGGCAGTGTTCGACGGCGACTTGCACCTGGCCGTAGCCCGAAGCGAGATCAAGTCCGTCGGCAAAGAAGTAATCCAAATCGGGGCGACCCGAAAAGTTCCGCGCGATCCAGCCACTCGGCGTTTTCACTGAAATGCCGATGCCGTTGTCCTCGCAGACGAACAGCACAGGCGCGGGGAGCTTCTGGTACGCCGTCCACGCCGCGGCATTGAATGCGGTCTGCGCAGTTGCGTGGTTGGAGCTGGCATCACCGAACGAACAGATGACGATGCTGTCGTCGGGAATGGGCAACCCGTGGCCGATGCGCCTGCCCTGCTCGATCCCCACCGCCGTTCCGAAGGCTTTCGGGAGGTGCGATGCGATGGTCG
>JALYOU010000053.1 GCA_030856725.1 Pseudomonadota bacterium | reverse complement strand
ACGATGCGCAACTGGCCGAGGATTTCCTGAAATACGTGTTCCGTGCCGTACTCGACGAGCGCGGAGACGACCTGGCCTTCCTCGCCGAGCGCGTGCAGCCCGATGCGATCACCAAACTCGAAGCCTTCATCAATGCGCCGTTCGAGCGCATCGAATACTCCGACGCGGTGAAGCTGCTGCAGAACGCGAAGCAGAAGTTCGAGTTCCCGGTCGAATGGGGCCTGGACCTGCAGACCGAGCACGAGCGTTGGCTGACCGAGCAGCATGTCGGCCGCCCGGTGGTGGTGATGAATTACCCGGAGCAGATCAAGTCGTTCTACATGCGTCTCAACGAGGATGGCAAAACGGTCGCCGCGATGGACGTGCTGGCGCCGGGTATTGGCGAGATCATCGGCGGATCGCAGCGCGAAGAGCGTCTCGACATCCTCGATGCGCGCATCGCGCAATTCGGCTTGGACCCCTCGCATTACGAGTGGTACCGCGACCTGCGACGTTATGGCACGGTGCCGCATGCGGGGTTCGGACTGGGTTTCGAAAGACTGGTGGTCTACGTGTGCGGCCTGAGCAATATCCGCGATGCGATTCCGTATCCGCGTGCGCCCGGGCATGCGGAGTTTTGATGCGCCATGACGACACGAATGGTCACAACCCAATATCGTCATCCCAGCGAACGCTGGGACTCATCTTGATCTTGCGTTTGCGTACGAGGACAAACGTCAAAATGGATCCCAGCTTTGGCTGGGATGACGGAAACACTGTGTCGGTGGCAACAACAAAATTCGAATGATCCTCTTCTTCGCCCTCCTCTTCTTCGCCATCGCCATCGCCGGTGCCTGTGCGTTCGTAATCTTCTGGCCACTGACGCTGGTGCATGTGCGCGATCGGCATCCGGCCATCAAGTCGCGATTTGGCGAAGGTGCGTTTCTTCGCCCATCGGCATTGTGGTGGCTGCTCGGCGGCGGTTATCGCGCGACGCCCGATCGTGGGCTCAGTGGACTGGCGACGCCGGCGCGCCTGTCCTTGCTGACCATCCTCCTTGGACTCGCGATGAGCGGCCTGCTCTGGCTGTTTTCGATGCTGACGTCATGAGAATGACGTCATGACCATCACCCGCCACGAATGGTGGCTGGCCACACTTGGTCACACACTCATCTGGGCGCGGCTTGGCGTGCGCGAGGCCGGTACCGCCGAAGTGCTCGACAGCGACGGCAACACGCTGGGTTATGACAGCGAGGACACGGCGCGGGCCGCGTTGATGGATGCCGAATTCGTGGCATTCGAAGGCCTGGACGAGGACGACGCGCTGCGGCGCGGCTTCAGCCTGCATGATGTGGCGCCCCCGCATGGGGAATCGGATGCGGCGCTGCGTGCACAGATGGTGCAGCCACTCGGCGGGCGGGCCTGAGCGCTATGTACTTACCCCGTTACTACGCCGAAACCGATCTGCGTCATCTCGACGCGTTGATCGCTGCCGATCCTTTCGTCACGTTGATCACCTCGGATGCCAATGGCGAACCTTTCGCTAGTCATCTGCCCGTGCTCTACCACCGCGACGATGTGCAAGTGCTCATCGAAGGCCACTGGGCACGACCGAATCCGCAGGCACGGCATGGCGGCAAGGCCTTGGTGATCGTGCACGGCCCGCATGCCTATGTCTCGCCGGGTTGGTATCCCGACAAGGAAGCGGAAGCGCGCGTGCCGACCTGGAACTATGCCGTCGCGCATCTGCACGGCTCGTTGGAAACCACCGAAGAGACCGCCACGCTCGCCGACCTGGTCTCGCGCCTGAGCTCACGTTTCGAAGCCACTGTCGGCAGCGATTGGCGTTTCGAGATGGAACGCGACGACCACGTTTCGCAGCTGCGCGGCATCATCGGGTTCCGATTCGTGCCCGAGCGCATCGAGCTGAAGTTCAAGCTCAACCAGAACCACCCTGCGGCGAACGTCGAGGCTGTTGCCGGTGAGTTGTCGAAGCAACGGGACGATGATGCGAATGCAATCGCATCGTTGATGCGGGAAAGAGCGTCGTCTCGATAGACGTTTGCATTTCGTAGGGGCGGCTTCAGCCGCGAGCTTTTTTCTGCAAGTCACGAAGATCAAGGGCTCGCGGTTAAAGCCGCTCCTACGAAAAACCGCTGCAGGGCGATCTACAATTCTCTGTCGCTACAACGGAGCACCCGCATGGATTTGAATCTCACCGGCAAACACGCCTTGGTCTGCGGCGGCTCCGAAGGCATCGGTCGCGCGACGGCCCATGAACTCGCGCTCCTCGGCGCCGATGTCACCGTGCTGGCGCGCCGCGCCGAGGCATTGCAGGCCGTTGTCGCTGCCCTGCCCGCCTCCGGCGCGCAGGCGCACGGTTGGATCGCTGCCGACATGTCGCAGGCTGATGCATTGCGCGCACACATCGAATCCCTGGTGGCAGGCAAGCCGATCCACATCCTGATCAACAACACCGGCGGTCCGCCGGGTGGTCCCGCACACACGGCCAATGCCGAAGCCTTCCTCGATGCGTTCAACAAGCACCTGATCGCAGGCCAGACCCTCGTCCAGTCCGTACTGCCCGGCATGCAGGACGCGCAGTGGGGCCGCATCGTCAACATCATCTCGACATCGGTGAAGGAACCCATCGCCAACCTCGGCGTGTCCAACACCATCCGCGGCGCGGTTGCGAGCTGGGCGAAAACCCTGTCGCGCGAACTCGCGCCGCATGGCGTCACTGTCAATAATCTGTTGCCGGGCTACACCGAAACCGGGCGTCTCGACCAGATACTCAAGGATCGCGCGCAGGCGACGGGAAAATCGCAGCAGGATGTGGCCTCGGCGATGCTAGCGACCGTGCCGGCCGGCCGATTCGCGAAGCCCTCGGAGTTGGGTGGCGTCATCGCATTCCTCTGCTCGCCGGCCGCGGCCTACATCAATGGCGTGTCGTTGGCGGTCGATGGTGGACGGATGCAGTCGATCTAGATTTTTCCTTCTCCCTTTGGGGTTAAGAAAACACCAGGTCCACCAGTTAAACTCGGCACATGCAGCAACTGCATCACTGGGTCGATAGTCAAACACGCAAAGCAGCCAACGGCCGCTGGCGCGACGTATTCGACCCGGCCAATGGCCAGGTCTTCGCGCAGGTGGCCGATGGCGACGCGCAGGATGTCGAAGCGGCCGTCGCAGCGGCCGAACGCGCCTTCCCCGCATGGTCCGCATTGCCCAACAACGAACGCGCGCGTTGGCTGGAAAAACTCGCCGATGCGCTTGAGGCCAGACTCGACGATTTCGCGCATGCTGAATCGCGCGATGCCGGCAAGCCGATCAAGCTCGCGCGCGACATCGAAATCCCGCGCGCCATTGCCAACCTGCGTTTTTTCGCACATGCCGCCACGCAGTTCGGTAGCGAATCGCATCACGGTCAGGCCGGCCTCAACTACACCTTGCGGCAACCGCTTGGCGTGATCGCCACCATCTCGCCGTGGAATCTGCCGCTGTATCTGCTCACGTGGAAAATCGCGCCGGCACTGGCGGCGGGCAACACCGTCGTCGCGAAACCTTCTGAAGTCACACCGCACACGGCCACCATGCTGGGTGAGCTCGCTGCCGAGATCGGATTTCCGAAAGGCGTCCTGAATCTCGTGCATGGCCTCGGCCCCAATGTCGGCGAAGCGCTCGTCATGCATCCGAAGGTCAAGGCGATTTCGTTCACTGGCAGTACGGCCGTCGGGAAACACATTGCAGGCCTCGCAGGTCCATTGCTGAAAAAAATCTCGCTGGAGCTTGGCGGCAAAAACCCAACGCTTGTGTTCGCCGATAGCGACTGGCGCGAGCATCTCGACACCATCGTGCGGTCCGCGTTCCAGAACTCCGGTCAGATATGCCTCTGCGGATCGCGCCTGCTGATCGAACGCGGCATCTATGCCGAATTCCGCGATGCACTCGTCGAACGTGCTCTGGCCCTTCGCGTCGGCGATCCTATCGACCACGACATCGACCTTGGTCCGATGGTGTCGCAGATGCATTTCGACAAAGTCATGGCCGCCATCGCACGCGCCCGCGACGAAGGCGGCCATGTGCTCTGCGGCGGCGACGCGCTGGACCGGCCCGGCTGGTTCATCCAGCCGACGATCATCGAGAAACTCGGCCACGACTGCGCCAGCAATCGCGAGGAAATCTTCGGCCCGGTCGTCACGCTGCAAGCGTTCGACAACGACGCGCATGCACTGCAACTCGCCAACGCTGGCGACTATGGACTGGCCTGCTCGCTGTGGACCCGCGACCTCACGCGCGCGCATCGCATGGCCGCACAGATCAATGCCGGTATCGTCTGGATCAACACATGGATGATGCGCGACCTGCGCACACCGTTCGGCGGCATGGGGCAATCCGGCATGGGCCGCGAAGGCGGAATGGAAGCGATGCGGTTTTTCACCGAATCAAAGAACGTAGGGATCAATCTCGCATGACCACCCTCGACGAACTGCTGGAACGCAACCGCGTATGGGCCGACCAGGTACGGCGCGACGACCCGGGGTTTTTCAAGGCCTTGTCGAAGCAACAGGCGCCGAAATATCTCTGGATCGGCTGCTCGGATTCGCGCGTGCCGGCGAACCAGATCCTCGGATTGGCTCCGGGAGAAGTCTTCGTCCATCGCAACATCGCCAACCTCGTGGTGCACGCCGATCTCAACTGTCTGTCGGTGATCCAGTTCGCGGTCGACCTGCTCAAGGTCGAACACATACTCGTGGTCGGGCATTACGGCTGCAGCGGCGTGCATGCCAGCCTGACCGGCGCGCGGATCGGTCTTGCGGACAACTGGCTCCGGCATGTCAGCGACATCGCGCAGAAGCACGCCGCATTGCTGGATGAGGTGGAACTGGATTCACTGCGCCATGCACGCCTGTGCGAGCTCAATGCGATCGAGCAGGTCGTCAACGTGTGCCAGACGACGGTACTGCAGGATGCGTGGGCACGCGGGCAGCAGGTGTCGGTGCATGGCTGGGTGTACAGCCTGCTCGATGGGCGCGTGCGCAACATGGGCATGGATGTAGCCTCGCCGGATCAACTGTCGAGCGCGTACGACACTGCGCTGGCACGCTTGAGCGGCACGGGAGCGGACGCATGAGCGATGTCATCCACGCCTCGAATGCACCCGCGCCGGTCGGCGCGTATCCGCATGCGCGATGCGTCGGCAACATGCTGTTCCTGTCGGGCATCGGCCCGCGCGATCCCGCTACCAACACGATTCCCGGCAACGAATCGTTTGCCGATGGCCGCGTCCATACCTACGACATCGTCGCTCAGACCCGCGCCGTCTTCGCCAATGTGCGTTCGGTGCTCGAAGCCAGCGGCGCGCGGTGGAACAATCTGGTCGATGTGACGGTGTACCTCACCGACATGACGCGCGATTTCAAGGCGTACAACGCGGTCTGGGCGGAGTATTTCCCCGATGCCGCCACCGCCCCGTGTCGCACCACCCTTGGTATTACCGCGTTGCCAACGCCGATCGCGATCGAATTGAAATGCATTGCGGTCCTGCCCTGATCTTTTCGTCAGAAATGACGAGCCAGTAGACAAATATCCCATGACCCTCCCCGCCCCCATCAACCTGCAAGCCTGGATCGACGAACACCGCCACCTGCTGCAGCCGCCCGTCGGGAACAAGTGCATCGTCGATGGCGACTACATCGTGATGATTGTCGGCGGCCCCAACGCCCGTACCGATTACCACTTCGAGGAAGGCCCCGAGTTTTTCTACCAGCTGGAGGGCGACATGGTGCTTCGCATTCAGGAAATGGATGATGAAGGCCGCGGCGCCGCGCGCGATATTCCGATCACGGCCGGCGAGATGTTCTATCTGCCCCCTCGCATTCCGCACAGCCCCCAGCGCATGCCGGGTTCGGTGGGTCTGGTGATCGAGCGCAAGCGCCTCGCGCACGAGGACGACGCGCTGATGTGGTTCTGCATCACATGCAACCGCAAGCTGTACGAAGAAGCCTTCCACCTGGTGGACATCGAGCAGGATTTCTTCCGCGTGTTCGAGGCTTTCTACCGCAGCGAAGCCCTGCGCACCTGCCAGCAATGCGGGACACTCAACCCACGACCGTCACGCTATGAACTGCAGGCCGATTCGCAGGCGGACATCACTTGATCACTGTTGGCGCCGCAACGGCAAGTCGCCGCTAGAATCACCCCATGCTCAAAATCGACACCCACGCCCATTACCTCCCTCGCGACTGGCCCGACCTTGCACGCAAATACGGCGACGACCGCTTCCCGGTGATCCATCACACCGACGACGGCCGCCATCGCATGTACAAGGACGGCAAGTTCTTTCGCGAGATATGGTCCAAAACGTGGGATGCGCAGGAGCGCATCGACGACTACGCTCGCTTCGGCGTGCAGGTGCAGGTCATCAGCACGGTACCCGTGATGTTCAGTTACTGGGCCAAGCCGCACCACGCGCTGGAACTGCACCAGGCGCTCAACGACCACATGGCCGACACCTGCCGCACGCATCCGCGACATTACGCCGGCATCGGCACGGTGCCGATGCAGTCACCGCGGCTTGCGGTGCAGGAACTGGAACGCTGCATGGACCAGCTTGGCCTGCAGGGCGTGCAGATCGGGTCGCACATCGGCGAATGGAACCTGGATGCGCCAGAACTGTTCGAGTTTTTCCAAGCGGCCAGCGAACTCGGCGCGGCAATCCTGGTGCACCCGTGGGACATGATGGGCACCGACACGATGAAAAAATACTGGCTGCCGTGGCTGGTCGGCATGCCGGCCGAACAATCGCGCGCGGCGTGCAGCCTAATCTTCGGTGGCGTGCTGGAGCGTTTGCCCAAACTTAAAGTTTGCCTGGCGCATGGCGGCGGCAGTTTCCCGTACACCATCGGTCGCATCGAGCATGGCTTCAACATGCGCCCCGATCTCGTGGCCACCGACAACCCGCGTAATCCGCGTGAATATATGTCGCGCCTGTATTTTGATTCGTGGGTGGCGGACGATCGCGCGCTCAAATATCTGCTGGACACCTGCGGCGTGTCGCGGGTCATGCTCGGCACGGATTACCCTTTCCCGCTCGGCGAACAGGTGCCGGGGGCTGGCATCGCCGCGCTTGGCCTGGATGACGAAGAACAGTCGCGGCTGTATCACGGTACGGCGCTGGAGTGGCTGGGGTTGCCGGCAACGAGGTTCGCATGACCACTGGAGCGCCTCTTAGGCGCGATGCCGTTCGATCAGCAGCAGGAAAAGCGCCGCGCCTTGGAGGCGCTCTTACAGGTTTCGATGGTGGTTCGACATGACCGAGTTGTATTCCGACGACCACGCTCACGCTCAGGATGAAGCCGATCCGCTACGCACCTTTCGCGGCGAATTCCTGATCCCGCAACACAACAATCGCGAACAGGCCTACTTCTGCGGCAACTCACTCGGCCTGCAACCCAAGGGCGCGCGGGCGCATGTGGAAGAAGTCCTCGACAAGTGGGCGCTGGAAGCGGTCGAAGGGCACTTCACCGGACAGGCGCAGTGGATGCCGTACCACGAACTGGTGCGCGAACCTCTCGCTCACGTCATGGGCGCGCTGCCTTCGGAAGTGATCGCCATGAACTCGCTGACCGTCAACCTGCACCTGATGATGGTGAGCTTCTATCAGCCGACCATCGAGCGCACCGCGATCCTGATCGAAGCCGGCAGTTTTCCGTCGGATCGGTATGCGGTCGAATCGCAGCTGCGGTATCGCGGCCTGCCGCCGGAGCTGTGTTTGATCGAAGTGGAACCGGACGAGGTCAACGGAACCGTCTCAATGCAGCATCTCGAACGTGCGATCGCCGAGCACGGGCCGCGGCTTGCGATGATCCTGTGGCCCGGCGTGCAATACCGCACTGGGCAGGCGTTCGATCTCAAGGAGATCGCGAGACTTGGCCATGCAGCCGGCGCCATCGTCGGCTTCGACCTCGCGCATGCGGCGGGAAACCTGCCTTTGCAGCTGCACGACAGCGATGCGGATTTCGCGGTGTGGTGTCATTACAAATACATGAATTCAGGGCCTGGAGCGGTTGCAGGCTGTTTCGTGCATCAGCGCCATGCGAACACCGCCCGGCCGCGGTTCGCGGGCTGGTGGGGACATGAGCAGTCGACGCGCTTTCGCATGGGCCCGGAATTCGTTCCGACCACTGGCGCGGAAGGCTGGCAACTCAGCAATCCACCGATCCTGGGCCTCGCGCCGTTGCGCGCATCGCTGGAGCTGTTCGAGCGTGCAGGCATGGAGACGTTGCGCAGCAAATCGCTGAAACTCACGGGCTATCTGGAAGCACTGATCCGCGAACGTTTGTCTTCAAAGTTGCAGATCGTCACGCCGGTGGAACCGCAACGGCGCGGCTGCCAGTTGTCCCTGCGCGTGGCCGACGGCCGCGAACAAGGGCGCTCGTTGTTCGAGTTCCTTGCCACTCAAGGCGTGCTCGGCGACTGGCGCGAACCGGACGTGATCCGCATTTCCCCTGCTCCGCTGTACAACAATCATGTGGATGTCCTGCGGTTCGTGCGTGCGGTCGAGGCTTGGCAGGCATGAGTTTTTTTTGGCCATCATTCCCGCCTTCGCGGGAATGATGGGCCAATGGCAATGCAGTGCGGGTCTGCTCCGATTTCTCCAGACTCCCGGCATGGGACCCCGCCTTCGCGGGAATGGCGAACAAGAGAAAGTCTCTTGAAATCAGAATCCAACAAATCTCTCACCATCATCGGCGCCGGCCTTGCCGGCAGCCTGCTCGCGACCTTGGTGGCAAAACGCGGCTGGCAAGTCGATGTGTACGAAAAACGCGGCGATCCGCGCATCGCGGGCTATGCGGGTGGACGGTCGATCAACCTTGCACTGGCCGAGCGCGGCCTGCATGCCTTGCGCAGCGCAGGCGCTGATGCGGCCGTGCTGCAACGGGCGGTCATGATGCGTGGGCGCATGGTGCATTTCGCCGACGGCACGCAGCGGTTGCAGCGCTATGGCAAGGACGACAGCGAGGTGATCTGGTCGGTGAGCCGCGGTGAACTCAACATCACCTTGCTGGATGCGGCGGAACGCGCGGGAGCAAGGCTGCATTTCGATCGCAGGCTCGACGCGGTGGATTTCGATGCCCGCATTGCCCGGTTCGTCGACGATCGCAATTGCGCCAGCAGCGAGATCTACTTCACTGCACTGCTCGGCGCAGATGGCGCCGGCTCGGCGTTGCGTACGGCCATGCACGCACGCGCCGGCCTTGGTGAACGCTTCGAGCCACTGGGCCATTCCTACAAGGAGCTGGAGATCCCGCCCTCCCCCGCTGGCGATTTTCGCATCGAACCCAATGCGCTGCACATCTGGCCGCGCGGGAATTACATGTGCATCGCACTGCCAAACGATGAAAAGACCTTCACCGTGACGCTGTTCCTGCCGAACGAAGGCGATCCCGGTTTCGACACCGTGCGCAACGGCGCGCAGGCGTCTGCCTTGTTCGAGCGCGACTTCGCCGATGCTGTGCCGATGATCCCGCGCCTGGAAGAAGATTTCGAGCGCAACCCCGCTGGCCTGTTGGCGACGCTGTACCTCGACCGCTGGCATATCGACGGGTGCGCTGTGCTGCTCGGCGATGCGGCGCATGCGATGGTGCCGTTCCATGGGCAAGGCATGAACTGCGCGTTCGAGGATTGCGTCGCGCTCGCTTCGCACCTGGATCGCGAATCCGACCTGTCGCGCGCGTTCGCGGCCTTCGAGGCGGAACGCCGGCCCAATGCCGCCGCCATCCAGGTGATGGCGCTGGAAAACTATCTCGAGATGCGCAGCCGCGTCGATGATGCCGATTACCTGCTGCAACGCGAGCTCGAACTGCAACTCGCACAGCGCCACCCGGAGCGGTTCGTGCCCCGCTACACGATGGTGACGTTCCGTCGCCTGCCGTACGCTCTGGCGTTGGAGCGTGGACGCGTGCAACGCGGCTTACTGGTCGACGCCACGCGCGGCCACGACACGCTCGACAGCCTCGACTGGGACTGGATTGATGCCGAAGTGCAAAAGCGGCTCTCAGTGCTTGAGACCGAATGTTGAGAATCTCCTGACTTCGCACAAGTATCCAAGCCGTCACCCGCGAAGGCGGGAATGACGAACAAGGCCCCCTAACATCAGATTCCGAGACAGGTTTGAATGGCCGCCAGCTTCCTCTTCTACGACCTCGAAACCTTCGGCGCCGATCCGCGTCGCTCGCGCATCGCGCAGTTTGCAGCGATCCGCACCGACACCGATCTCAACCAGATCGACGAGCCGATCAGTTTTTTCGTCAAACCTGCAGACGACCTACTCCCCTCGCCTATCGCCACGCTCATCACCGGGATTACGCCACAGGACGCCCTACGCGATGGCGTCAACGAGGCGGAAGCCTTTTCGCTTATCGTCGATGAGATGGCGCGGCCGGAATCCTGCACGCTTGGCTACAACTCACTGCGGTTCGATGACGAATTCATTCGTCACGGCCTGTTCCGCAATTTCCACGACGCCTACGAGCGCGAATGGCGCGGCGGCAATTCACGCTGGGACCTGCTCGACGTGATGCGGCTTGCGCATGCCTTGCGTCCAGAAGGGCTGGCATGGCCACGCCGCGAAGATGGCTTCACGTCGTTCCGGTTGGAACACCTTGCCGATGCGAATAACGTGCGCACTGGCGATGCGCACGAGGCCTTGTCCGACGTGCGTGCCTTGATCGGTCTCGCGCGCAAACTCAAGCAGGGGCAGCCGCGCTTCTGGAATTACGCGCTCAAGCTGCGCGACAAACGTTTCGCCGCGCGGATGCTCGATACCGTCGCCATGACACCTGTGCTGCACGTGTCGCAGCGGTATCCCGCCAGCCGCATGAGCGCCGCGCCGGTGCTGCCGATCACGCGGCATCCGCGCATCGACAGCCGCGTGATCGTGTTCGACCTCGTCGACGATCCGCAACGCCTGCTCGCGCTCGACGCGGACGAAATCGCGGACCGACTCTACACGCCGACCGCCGATCTCCCGGAAGGCGAGACGCGCATCGCGCTGAAGGAAGTGCATCTCAACAAATGTCCGTCGCTGGTGGAGTGGCCGCATCTGCGTGCCAGTGATTTCGCGCGTCTGCAGATCAATCCAGCTGTTGTGGAAAATCACGCCGCGCAACTGCGTGCTGCAGGCCCGACACTCGCGGAAAAAGTGCGGCAGGTTTATGCCAACGTGCGCACGCGGGAAGACAGCGATACGGATGCTTCGCTCTACGATGGTTTCATGTCCGATGCGGACCGGAAGCAGCTGGCAGTGGTGCGTTCGCTGCCGCCGCAGTTGATAGGCAGCCACGAGTTTGGCTTCCAGGACGCGCGCCTGCCCGAACTGCTGTTCCGTTATCGCGCGCGTAACTGGCCTGAAACATTGACGCTAGCGGAACACGGGCGCTGGGATGATTACCGGCGTCGGCGACTCCACGACGAAAACGGCCTGTCGGAGCTCTCCTTTGCGCAGTTCGATGCGGAAATTTCGGCGTTGCGGATCGTGCATGTAGATGGTGGTGAAAAGCTTGCGTTACTGGACCGCCTCGAGTCATGGGGCCATGCGCTGCGAGCCGATCTGAACCCGTAGCATCGTAGAGGTTGTAGTCATGACAGCGACATCGCAGATCCCCGCGTTCGCTGGGATGACGGGCACTTGGGTTGCACGTAATAACGGAGCGCCACAAAGCGACAGAGACAGTTAAATGACGACGTACTTCAGCGAAAAGACCTTCAAGTTCCTGCGCGCCCTGGCGCGCAACAACAATCGCGCATGGTTCCATGCGCACAAGGCCGACTACGAAGCACATGTGCGAGGGCCGTTCCAGTCTTTGCTGACCGACCTGCAACCCGACCTTGCTTCCGTCAGCGAGCACTATCGCGCCGAGCCGAAAACCGTCGGCGGCTCCCTGTTCCGCATCCAGCGCGACACGCGTTTCGCCAACAACAAGGCGCCGTACAAGGCATGGCAGGGCGCGCGCCTGTTCCACGCACGTGGGCGCCAGGTGGAGGCGCCTTCCTTCTACCTTCACCTTCAACCGGGCAACTGTTTCATCGGGGCGGGCTTGTGGCATCCGCAGCCGGCGACGCTGCGCGGCATCCGGCGTTTCATTTTCGACAATCCCGGCGGTTGGAAGGCAGCCGCGCATCACGTGCCCTTCCGTAAGCGTTTCGACCTCGACGACGACGAGATGCTGGTACGTCCGCCACGCGATTTTCCACCGGAGTTCTCATATATCGAGGACTTGAAGCGCAAGAATTTCGTCGCCTTCCGGTCGATCGACGATGCGGTGATGCTCGGGCCGAAGTTGCGGCAGACAATCGCAAAGGACCTGGCTGGGCTCGCTCCCTTCGTCGATTACCTGTGCGCGGCGCTGGACTTGGAGTTCTAGGAACTTCGCGGTGCGCAACACATCGCCGCATTTCGTGCCCTGCCGGTAGAGCCTCATCGCGCCTGAGAGGCGCTTCTACAGTCGTTTCTGCAATGATTGGCGGGTCCCCGTCCGGAACTGCACCATGAAAAAATGGATCTCGCTCGTCCTCGCCGCGCTGGTTGCCTTGGCAGGTTATGTCGTAGCCGGCCCTTACCTCACCGTGCGCGCGATCCGTGATGCGGTGCGTAGCGGAGATCATGCCGCGTTGGCCGAACAGGTCGATTTCCCGGCGCTGCGCGCGAGCATGAAAGCGCAGCTCAGCGATCGGCTGATCCGTGAAGCCGGGGCGGATATGCAGTCGAGCCCGTTTGGCGCACTGGCATTGACAGTCGCCAGTGGTGCGATCAACGCGGCGGTCGAGGTGATGGTGAATCCTGCAGGCCTGGGTGCGCTGATGGAGGGCCGGCAGGTATGGCGCAACGTGAGCGGCGGAATGGAGCCGCAGCCGCAGGCGACTAGCAGCCAGCCGCTGCAGGACGCGAGCTACCGCTACGAGTCGCTGTCGCGTTTCACTGCGACGGTGCCGGACGAAAGCGGGACGCCGGTGGTTTTTGTGCTGACGCGCGACGGCCTGCATTGGAAACTTTCGGACGTGCGATTGCCTTTGTAGGTGCAAACGATTGGCATGCTTTTGTCACTTTTACGTCATTCCGGCGACGGCGGGAATCCAGTGACCTTTTCTATCAGCCCAATTGCACAGCATCCAAAATCAAGGCCAAGGTCGCTGGATTCTCGCCTTCGCGGGAATGACGGCTCAAATTTTCGTATTGATTGGGAAAGCTTGCGGCTGAATCGTTTTACAAAGAGCTTTCAGTTGCGCAGTTACGAATTCGCCACGCCATGCGGCACATGTCCGGCGGCGACATGATGCCGCGCCGAATCGATGTTGTGCAGCGAATCGTCGAAGAAGATGTCGGCACCGAATGCTTCCAGGAACGGGCCCTTGGCGCGTCCGCCGAGAAACAACGCCTCGTCCAGCCGCACATCCCACTCACGCAGCGTGCGGATCACGCGTTCATGCGCCGGCGCGGAGCGCGCCGTGACCAGCGCGGTGCGGATCGGCGCGTCTTCGCCTTGGGGGAATGCGGCCTGAAGGCGGTGCAGCGCATCGAGAAATCCCTTGAACGGCCCACCCGACAACGGTTCGCGCGCACGCTCGCGTTCGTGCCGCGCGAACGCTTCCAGTCCGCCTTCGCGCGACATGCGTTCGCCTTCATCGCCAAAGATCACGGCATCGCCGTCGAAGGCGATACGGAGTTGATCGTGCCTTGGTGCAAAGCCCGCAGACGGACGTGCAGGCTCGTGCAAAAGACTCACATGCCCCGCTGGCTCGAGGGCAGGCTTCGCCGGCAGGATCGTGGCAGCCGCCACGCCGTGTTCCAGCGCACGCCGCACCGATTCCGGATTGGCCGACAGGAACAACTGCGCGCCGAACGGCTTGATGTACGGCCAAGTGGGCGCCCCGGAAGTAAATGTCGCGCGCGTGATCGCAAGGTCGTAGTGCTGGATGGAATTGAAGATGCCCAGACCCGTGTCGGACGAATTGCGCGACAGCAGGATCACCTCGACGTGCGGCGCCTCGGGTGGCGCGTTGTCGTTCAGGGCCAGCAGCTTGCGCACGAGCGGAAAGGCGATACCGGGCTCCAGCACGTCATCCTCTCGCGTGCGCTGGTGCGCGGCGTAGGCCTGGATGCCTTCGCTCTCGAACAGGCCGTGGCTGTGTTCGAGGTCGAACAGCGCGCGTGCGGTGATGGCGACTACGAGTGCTTGCGAGTTGATTGCGGTTGGCATCTGTCGAGTATCACGTATGTCGGTCGCGTTGGCTGCGACAGCTGAATCAGCGTCGGGAGGAGGAGGCCCGATTATTGGATCGCCCGAATTTTGCTTCGCAGTTGGGCTACGAGACCCTTTACCGCGTCTTTGTGTGAGCGATGGAAGTTCCGAGGTTTTTTACTACGGCCAAGAGCTATCGCAGCTTCAGTCGCTCCCACAACAGCAACATCACACCACGAACTGTTCGCTGAGGATGCGCTCTTCGAGGTTATGTTCCGGATCGAACAGCAATGTCACGGTTAGGTTGCGCGATTCGCGGATGGTGACTTCGACCACGTCCCGCGTTTCGTGCGAATCGGCGGTCACGCTGACCGGGCGCTTGTACGCATCCAGCACGCCGAAGCGCACTTCGGTATCGGCCTTCAGCACCGCGCCGCGCCAGCGTCGCGGTCGGAATGGTGCGATCGGCGTCAGCGCGAGCACGCCGGAACCCAGCGGCAGGATCGGACCGTGCGCGGAAAAGTTGTAGGCGGTGCTGCCAGCGGCGGTAGCCAGCATCACGCCGTCGCAGACCAGTTCATCCAACCGCGTCTGGCCGTTGAGGTCGATGCGCACATGCGCGGCCTGCCGCGTCTGTCGCAGCAGCGAGACTTCGTTGTAGGCGAGCGAGCCGATGCTGGCGCCGGATTCGGTTTGCGCCAGCATTTCCAGAGGCCGCAGCACGGCCGGCTCGGTCTTGCCGATGCGCTCGATGAGATCGCCGGCGCGATGCTGGTTCATCAGGAAGCCGACGGTGCCGAGCTTCATCCCGTACACCGGTTTGCCCAGGCCACCATGGCGATGCAGCGTCTGCAGCATGAATCCATCGCCGCCGAGCGGGCAGATCACGTCGGCATCTTCAGGCGCGAATTGACCATGCAGTGCAACCAGTTCGTCGAGCGCCTGTTTCGCGCCATCCGTAGGACTGGCGAGGAAAGCGATGCGCGGGGTCTGGCTCATCATCTGCTCCGTAGGGTGGACCTTGGCCCACCGGCTTCATCAGCATCCGATATTGACGCATTTGGTGGGCCAAGGCCCACCCTACGAAGTTGCTGTCGCTTTTCGTAGGAGCGGTTTCACCCGCGAGCTTTTAGATGAGTAGAGAAACACGCAGAGCTCGCGGCTGAAGCCGCTCCTACGAAGGGCAAGCAGCAGGGATAAGCAGGCCTTACTCCGCTGCCGCCGCCATCTGCGCGAGCCTGCGCACTGCCACCGAAACCGTTGGATAGTCGAGCGATTTCTGGGCAACGAGTTCGGCGAACATCGCCAGGGTGAAGCGCAGCGAAGGATCGTCGCGACGCAGCCAGGCGGCGACCTGTTGCTCGGGCGTGCCCTGTCCCGTCGCAAGCACCTGCCCGACCAGCGCGCGTTGCTGTGCCGCCAGCTCGTCGCGAAGGACGCCGCGTGCGTGAGCGTGCCAGCGGCCTTCGACTGGAAGCACGTCGATCTGGTCGCGCAGCCACGACAGGTTCAGCGCATCGCCGAGGCCGTAGTAAGCCCTGGCGACATCGACCGCCGGCAGCTTGCGAGCGGCGGCGACTTCGACGATGTCCGGCGCCGCATCCAGCAGGCGAAGCGTCGCGAGTTGTGCGGACATCTCGGGCGACAGGCCCTTCGCCTGCCATGCCGCCACGCGTGCATCGAAGTCGGCGCGCAATGCCCTTGGCAACAGTCCTGGCAACGCCGCACGGATTTCGAGAATGCCGGCGCGATAACGATCGACCGCGGCCGAAATTTCCGGCATCGCGCCCGGACGCGACAGCAGCCAGCGCGACATCGAGCGGAGCAGATTCCAGATTTCCAGCAGTGCGTCGATCTGCGCCGCTTCCGGCACCTGTCCGTCGAGTGCGTCGATCTGTGCCCACAACTCGCGTGCATCCAGTGCTTCGCGGCTGGTCGTGTATGCCTCGGCGACTTCCGCTGAACTGCGGCCGGTGTCTTCCTGCATGCGCAGGGTGAACGTCGCGCCCATGCGGTTGACCATGGAGTTGGTCACGGCCGTGGCGATGATTTCGCGCTTGAGGCGGTGGTTCTGCATCGCCGCCGCGTACTTGTGCTGTAGCGGGATCGGAAAATACCGCACCAGTTCCTTCGACAGGAATGCGTCCTCGGGCACGTCGGAATCGAGCAGCCGCTGGAAGAGCACGAGCTTGGCGTATGACAGCAGCGTTGAGAGCTCCGGGCGCGTCAATCCTTCGCCACGCGCCTTGCGTTCCGCGAACTCAGCATCGCTCGGCAGGAATTCGATCTGCCGGTCGAGCAGCCCTTCGGTTTCCAGCGTGCGGATGAAATGCTGTTTGGAACCGAGCCGCGACACGCTCATCCGTTCCATCAGGCTGATCGCCTGGTTCTGGCGGTAGTTGTCGTTGAGGACAAGACCCTCGACTTCCTCGGTCATCGCCGCAAGCAGGGTGTTGCGGTCGTCCAGCGCCAGCCGGCCTGCCAGCACTTCGGCGTTCAGCAGGATCTTGATGTTGACCTCGTGGTCCGAGGTATCGACGCCAGCGGAGTTGTCGATGAAATCGGTGTTGAGCAGCACGCCGGCTTCGCGCTCGGCCTCGACGCGGCCGTTCTGCGTGACGCCGAGATTTCCGCCTTCGCCGATCACCTTGCAACGCAGTTCACGTCCATCGACGCGGAGGGCGTTGTTGGCGCGATCACCCACATCGGTGTGCGTCTCGAAACTGGCCTTGACGTAGGTGCCAATGCCGCCGTTCCAGAGCAGATCGACCGGTGCCTTGAGGATCGCATTCATCAGTTCCGCCGGGCTCATTGCTTCGACAACCACGTCGATGCCGAGCGACGCCTTGACTTCCGGCGTCAGCGGGATCGATTTCAACGTGCGCGGAAACAGCCCGCCGCCCGCGCTGATCAGCGACTTGTCGTAATCCTCCCAGCTCGACCGCGGCAGTACGAACATGCGCTCACGCTCGACGAAACTTGTCGCCGCATCCGGATTTGGATCGAGGAAGATGTGGCGATGGTCGAATGCAGCCAGCAGGCGGATGTGCCTGGACAGCAGCATGCCGTTGCCGAACACGTCACCCGACATGTCGCCGATGCCGACCACAGTGAAATCCTGCGTCTGCGAGTCGCGGCCCATGGCACGAAAGTGGCGCTTGACCGATTCCCACGCGCCTTTCGCCGTGATGCCCATGCCTTTGTGGTCGTAACCCACCGAGCCGCCGGAAGCGAATGCATCGCCCAGCCAGAACGCGTGCTCGGCGGCAATGCCGTTGGCGATGTCGGAAAACGTCGCCGTGCCCTTGTCGGCGGCGACAACGAGATACGGATCGTCCGCGTCGTGACGCACGACGTTGTGCGGATGCACGACCTTGCCTTCGACCAGGTTATCGGTGATGTCGAGCAATGCATTGATGAACATCTTGTAGCAGGCCACGCCTTCGGCCATGACCGCGTCGCGATCACCGCCAACGGGAGATTTCTTGACGAAGAATCCGCCCTTGGCGCCGACTGGCACGATCACGGTGTTCTTGACCATCTGCGCCTTCACCAGACCCAGCACTTCCGTGCGGAAATCCTCACGCCGGTCCGACCAGCGCAGGCCACCACGCGCCACGGGGCCGAAGCGTACGTGGATGCCTTCAACACGCGGGCTGTACACGAAGATCTCGCGGTACGGGACCGGTTTGGGCAGGTCGGGCACCTTGGCCGAGTCGAACTTGAAGGCGATGTAATGCGCCGCCTTGCCCTCAGACGTGTCACCACCATGCAGCTGGTAATAATTCGTGCGCAGGGTCGCGTCGATGACGCTGATGTAGCTGCGCAGGATGCGGTCCTCATCGAGGATCGACACGCGATCCAACAAAGCTTTCAACGCAGTACGCGTGCTTTCCATCTGTTGCTCGCGCGAACCGGAGCGTGCGTCGAGCACGGGCTGCAAGGTTTTCTGCGCTGCATCGTCGCTCGCCAGCGACAACAACTGCCGATGCAGGCGTTCGGCGCCTTGTGCGATCTGTTCGGCGGTTTCGCTGCCCGTGACCGGATCGAACTTCGCCTCGAACAACTCCACCAACAGCCGCGCGAGCAACGGATGCTTCGCCAGCGTCTGCTCGACGTACGGCTGCGAGAACGGCACGCCCACCTGCTGCAGGTATTTGTTGTAACCGCGCAGCATCGCGACTTGGCGCCAAGCGAGTCCGCCGGCCAGAATCAAGCGGTTGAAGCCGTCGTTCTCGGCATCGCCGCGCCAGATGCGCGCGAATGCCTCCTCGAAACATTCGTCGAGAGCATCGACATCCAGATCGGATTGCGCGGCTTCCACTTCGAAGTCCTGGATGTAGACCGGCTGGCCTTCGATCTCGATCCGGTACGGATGCTCGGAGATCACCCGAAGGCCGAGGTTTTCCATCACCGGTAACACGTCCGACAGCGGAATGTCGCTGTTCTGGCGGTACAGCTTGAAACGCAACGCGCCCTGCCCTTCGTTGCCATGCGCCGCACGACACAGACTGAGGCCGAGGTCGTTAGGGCCATTCAGTGCCGCGAGATGTTCGACGTCACTGGCGGCGATCGCGGGCGTGACTTCCTCGATGTAGGCCATCGGCAAGGCGCGACCGTATCGGTTGGCCATGCGCAGGCCGTCCTGCTCACCATGCAGGGCGACCACTTGGTCGCGCAGCTCGTCGTGCCAGTTGCGCACGATGTCGCCGAGCTGCGCATCCAGCGCCTTGGCATCGACTTCCACCTGCGCCCCAGGCTTGGGACGTGCGATCAGGTGCAACTGCGCAAGCGGCGATTCGCCGACTTGGATGGACGTATCGATCTGCTCGGCGTGGAGCGCGTCCTTGAGCATGCGTTCGATGCGCAGGCGCGTGTCTGTGTTGAATCGGTCGCGCGGAACGAATGCCAGCACGGAGAAGAAACGCCCGTATGGATCACGGCGCAGAAAGAGCTTGGGCCGCACGCGCTCTTGCAGGCCCAGAATGCCGGTGGCGGTGCGATACAGCTCGTCTTCGCTGGACTGGAACAGTTCGTCGCGCGGCAACATCTCGAGGATGTTTTTCAGCGCCTTGCCGCTGTGACTGTTGGGCGCCAGACCCGAGCGCGCCATCACGTGGTCGTAGCGCTGCCGTACGAGCGGAATGTCCCACGGGCGGTAGGCATACGCGCTGCTGGTGTAGAGGCCGAGAAAGCGTTCCTCGCGCACGGCGCGATCGTTCTCGTCGAACGACAGCACGCCGATGTAATCCATGTAGCCGGAACGGTGCACGGTGGAACGCGCGTTGGTCTTGGTGAGGATCAACCCGTCGGTCGAGCCTGATTGCTGCATCGAATGCGCAGCGAGCTGGCCGAGCGGACGCGGCGGATGTTTGTCGGTACCGCGTAATAATCCAAGACCAGTACCCGGCACCGCGCGCAGCACGTCCTCGCCGCCACTTTCACCATCGCCCGCGACCACTTCATATTCGCGATAGCCGAAGAAGGTGAAGTGGTTGTTGGCGGCCCAGCGCAGGAATTCCTGCGATTCGTCGCGCGCGGCGCGGTTGACCGGCATCGGCCTGCGCGCGAGTTCGTCGGCGACGGTGTTCATGCGGTCGCGCATGCGCTCCCAGTCGCCGACGATGACGCGCACATCGTCCATCGCCTTGCGCACGTTGGCCTCGATGCGTGCGAAATCCTCGCCTGGCGTCTGCCGGTCGATTTCCAGGAACATCAGCGACTCGGGTACGCCCTGGCCCGCGGCGGTCATCCGGCCACTGCCATCGCGTTCAACGTTGACCACCGGATGGCCGAGGACGTGAATGGTGATGCCTTCCTGCGCCAGCGCCATGCCCACCGAATCGACCAGGAACGGCATGTCGTCGTTGATGGCCTGCAGCACGGTATGCGACGACTGCCAGCCGTCCTTCTCGATGGTGGGATTGAACAGCCGCACCACCACTTCGCGCGGCTGCCGCTGCCGTGCGAACTCGAACACGCTGCGTGCGAGCGCCGCCCATTCGGCAGGCGTATGCACTGCGTATTCCTCCGGCGAGAGGCGCGCGAAAAAGGCATTGACGAACGGCTCGGCGATGGCGCGCTGGTCGGCCGGCAGCAGGTCATGCAGCGCGGCAAGGATGGGCGAGAGGGAGACGTCGTGGAGGGTGTGTGCGGGTTGGGCGTTCATGTGGTTCCGTGAACTATCCGTGGTAGTGGCGCTGAGAGGTTCGTAAGGGAGCGGCGGAAGTCGCGACTGGGCGCCTCGATCGCGACTTCGGTCGCTCCCACGTTCCGCGGTCAGCGCAAGCCGGTCTGGCTACGCGCAATCACCAGCCGTTGGATTTCGCTGGTGCCTTCATAGATTTCGGTGATCTTGGCGTCGCGGAAATACCGTTCGAGCGGCATCTCTTTCGAGTACCCCATGCCGCCATGGATCTGCACGGCTTGGTGCGTGATCCACATCGCGGCTTCCGATGCCGTCAGCTTGGCGATGGCGGCTTCAGTGGTGAACGACTGACCCTGCCCTTTCAACCACGCCGCGCGCAGCGTGAGCAGCAGTGACGCGTCGAGCTTGCATTTCATGTCGGCGATCTTGGCCTGCGTCATCTGGAATGCGCCGATCGGCTGTCCGAAAGCCTTGCGCTCACGCACGTATTCGAGCGTGGCTTCGTACGCGGCACGCGCCAGACCGATGGCCTGCGAAGCGATGCCGATGCGGCCCGCATCAAGCACGCCCATCGCGATCTTGAAGCCATGGCCTTCCTGGCCCAGCACTTCTTCGACGGGCGCGTGGTAATCGTTGAATTCGATCTCGCAGGTGGCCGACGCGCGGATGCCGAGCTTGGGTTCGGTCTTGCCGCGGTGGAAGCCGTCGCGCGCGGTGTCGATCACGAACGCGGTGATACCGCGCGCGCCCTTGTCAGGATCGGTCATCGCGAACAACACGATGTACTTGGCGACCGGACCGGAGGTGATCCAGCTCTTCTTGCCATTGATGACGTAGCTGCCGTCGGCCTGCTTCACGGCGCGACATTTCATCGCTGTGGCATCCGAGCCCGATTGCGGCTCGGTCAGCGCGAACGCGCCGATTTCCTCGCCTTCGGCGATCGCGCGCACATATTTCTGCTTCTGCGCCTCAGTGCCGTGGGTCAGGATGCCGTTGCAGAACAGCGAGTTGTTGACCGACATGATGGTTGAGTGCGCGGCATCGCCCGCTGCGATCTCGACCATGGCAAGCACATAGCCCACGGGATCCATGCCCGCGCCGCCGTATTCGGCCGGCACCTCGATCCCCATCAACCCGTTCTCACCCAGCAGCTTGATGTTCTCCATCGGGAATTCGCCGCTCTTGTCGAAGCCCTCGGCGCTCGGCGCGATCTTCTCCTGTGCGATCCGCCGCGCCACGTCCTGGATCATCAACTGCTCTTCGGTGTAACGAAAATCCACGGGCTCACCTCGAATGGGATGCAGGAAGTGAATTGTACCGGGAGGGGGAATGTGGGTTGTGGGTTGCAGACTTCCCAACTCGTCATACCACGCTTGAGCTCTTCGTAGGTGTGGCTTCAGCCGCGAGCTGATTTCGGAAATAGTGCAGTTCGAAGAACTCGCGGCTGAAGCCGCTCCTACGAAAGGACGGGTTTCATATCGCGACACTGGGTTTGACCTAACCACCTCCCAAGAGGATACTTATCTCTAAATCGCGATGGAAAGATATTCATGGATCTCGAAGGCTGGTCGAGCCATCTCAAGCTGTTCGCCGACGCCACCCGCGTGCGCCTGCTTGCCCTGCTCGAAGGAGAGGAACTGACCGTCGCCGAGTTGTCGTCGATCACCCGGCTGGCCCAACCCCGCGTTTCCACGCACCTTGCCCGATTGAAAGAAGCCGGACTTGTGCGCGACCGCCGCGCCGGCGTGTCGGCGTATTACCGGTTCGATGACGCTGCGCTCGATCCCGCGCAGCGCATGCTGTGGCAGAGCCTGCGCAGTGGCAGCGACGATCCTCTGCTGCGTCAGGATGCCGAAAGCGTCCCCGTCGTGCTGGCAACACGCGCCGCCGACCAGAACTGGGCGGACAGCGTGGCCGGCGACATGGAACGCCATTACTCGCCAGGCCGCACCTGGGAAGCGCTGGCGCGATCCGCCTTGCCGCTGCTCGAAACCGGAGACGTGCTCGATCTCGCCTCCGGCGACGGCGTGCTCGCCGAACTGCTCGCGCCTCACGCGCATCGCTACGTGTGCGTGGACACCAGCCCGCGCGTGGTCGCGGCGGCAGCGGAACGCCTGCGCCCCTTCAAGAATGTGGAAGTGCGCACCGGCGACATGCACGCCTTGCCCTTTGCCGATGGCGAATTCGACCTCGTCGTGCTGATGCATGCATTGACGTATGCCAGCAAACCCGCGCAGGCCGTCGCCGAAGCCTCGCGTGTATTGCGCAAGGGCGGACGGCTGCTGCTGAGCAGCCTCGCCAAACACGAACACAAGGCGGCGGTCGAGCTGTACGGCCACGTCAATCTTGGATTCACCGATAAGGAACTGCGCAAATTCGCCGAGAAAGCCGGACTGGACGTACGCGGCACCGAAACGATCACGCGCGAGAAACGCCCGCCCCATTTCGAAGTGATCTCGCTCATCGCGAGAAAGAAATAATGCAGAACCTTCCCTGGCACAATCCCGAGCGCGTCGCCAAGCTCAACGCTGCCCTCTCGCAACGCATCCTGGTCCTGGACGGTGCGATGGGCACCATGATCCAGCGCCACGACCTGCAGGAAAGCGATTACCGCGGCGAACGCTTCGCCCACGGCTTCGATGTGTTGTTCTCGGCCGACGGCCATGCGCACGGCGATGGCTGCGGTTGCCCAAGCCACGACCAAAAAGGCAACAACGACTTGCTGACGCTGACCCAGCCGCAGATCATCCGCGACATCCATGCGGCGTATCTGGCCGCAGGCGCCGATCTTGTCGAAACCAACACGTTCAACTCGACCGCGATCTCGCTGGCCGACTACCGCCTGCAACACCTGGTGCACGAACTGAATCGCCAAGGCGCGGCCATCGCCCGAGCTACCTGCGATGCGGCCGAGCAGCAGACGCCGGATCGTCCACGTTTCGTGGTCGGCATCCTCGGCCCGACCAGCCGCACTGCGTCGCTCAGTCCCGATGTCAACGACCCCGGCTTCCGCGCCGTGAGTTTCGACGAACTTGTGCACACCTATCGCGACGCGACCGACGGTCTGATCGAAGGCGGCGCGGACGCGATCATGATCGAGACTGTGTTTGACACGCTCAACGCCAAGGCGGCGCTGTTCGCGGTCGAGCAATCCTTCGATGCGCTCGGCGCGCGCCTGCCGGTGATGGTGTCGGGCACGATCACCGACGCATCCGGCCGCACGCTGTCGGGCCAGA